>JAKZVK010000077.1:0-6281 GCA_047516085.1 Bryobacterales bacterium | reverse complement strand
CCCGTAGCGGCCAAGCGCACTTCGACCGCTTTGATCGTTGGTATGGCTGCGGTGCTCCTTGCTGCCGTTGGTCTTACGTGGTGGTTCAGCCGCTCGTCCGATTCGGGCATGGAAGCGCCGCCGCAGTACAAATTGACGCAGATCACTAGAGACTCCGGTTACACAGGCGAGCCCGCGCTATCCCCGGACGGCAAGCTGCTGGCTTACGTATCTGACCGCCGTGGTGGAGGCACCCTCGACCTGTGGGTGCAGCAGATTTCGGGGGGTAAGCCCATCCCACTTACTGACGGGGAGACCTCGGTATTGAGTCCATCGTTCTCTCCCGACGGCAGCCAGATCGTTTATGGAGGTTTTTTCGGCGAGGGTGGGGTCTATGTGGTCCCAGCGCTTGGTGGAAACGCGAGACGACTCGCGGAGCGAGGTATGGGGCCGAAGTTTTCTCCGGATGGCGAATCGGTAGCCTATTCCGTCGGCTATCAGAATTCCCCGGGAGCGATCTACATCGTATCCAGCCGTGGTGGGCAGCCTCGCCGCCTGGAGTTGGACATACCTTGGACCGTGGGGCCCACCTGGTCTCCTGACGGGGAATACGTGCTGTTCGCAGGCAGCCCCGACCCTGTTCCAGGGGGTCGGAGCCCGACGGTCGATTGGTGGATCGCCCCCAGCGGGGGCGGAAAAGCCGTGAAGCTAAACGTACGCGAGGCATTGCGCAATGTAGGTATCCAATTAGATCGAGTTCGACGTGGTGACTGGCTCGCGGACGGCAGTTGGGTTCTCTTCGTGGCTTCATTGGGTGACAGCACGAACGTGTGGCGGATCAGGATCTCCGCGAGGGAAGCTCGCATTACAACGCAACCGCAGCGGCTCACTTCCGGGACGAACGAAGCCGAACCCAGTGCCTCACTCGACGGCCGCATCGCATTCACTAGCAGGCGTTCCGACTTGGACATTTGGAGTCTTCCCATTGACCCTAACGCGGGTCAACCTCGCGGCCCACTGGAACGACTCATCGGCGGGGCGACCCAAGACGACTACCCGACGGTGTCGGGTGACGGACAAAAGCTAGTGTTCGTTTCGGACCGATCCGGCAACCGGGACGTCTGGATGAAGGACCTCGAGAGTGGCAGCGAGACGCCCATCACAGTTACACGTGAAAACGAGGACCGCGCGGCAATCTCTCCCGATGGTGCTCACATAGCTTACATTCGAAGGGAAGGAACCCAAACGAATCTTTACACTGTGTCGGTAGCAGGAGGAACCGAGAAGAGGTTGACCGACAGTATCGGTAACCTGACAGGCTGGACGCCCGACAGCCAGAAGGTTGTCTTTTGGTCCTCCGGGCAGAGGACACAGTTCAGGACCGTGGACCTCAGGACAGGAGAACAAGTCGACATCGTCCGGCATCCCGATTATAACGTGCACAGCGCGGCATTCTCGCCGGATGGGCGCTGGCTTTCGCTGAAGCTACTGATTGATCCTGGGCGCGTTGAATCGACCTACGTTGCGCCTGTGAGGGAAGGCAAAGCTGTCGACCCGAGTCAGTGGATTCGTATCACTGAAGGCCAATACGACTCCCGGAACGGGTGGTCACCCGACGGGAACCTCCTCTATTTCTTGTCGCGACGAGATGGATCCACTTGCCTCTGGGCGCAGCGCCTCGCCCCGGAAACGAAGAAGCCGGTGGGTTCGCTGATCGAGATTCAACATTTTCACAGCCCTCGACTCTTTGTCAGAGTTGCGGCACGATGGAGTTTCACGAAAGATCGGCTCTACCTGCCTATCACCGACAGAACCGGCAACATCTGGCTCGCCGAGCCGCAGTAGCCCCGGCGTGGCGCCCCAAAAACCGAGCCGTGACCGTCAGGGAGCGGTCCAAGACGGGTCTTCCCGACGCTACTCTGTTCATAGATACTTCAGGCGCCCGCGCTGCAGGTTCAGAGCCGCAAGCGTAAGCTTGCGCTGAGGTCCTGTTGTAACCACGGGGTTACTGGATGAGCAAGACGGTCGCGCTGGGTTCCAGGAGGCATCCGTGGTGACTCGAGGTTGCTCAACGCAGGCTCACGCCTGCGGCTCTGACTGGCTGGCCTGGGATTCCGGTGGGTCTCGATGCATAATAGTCACGGCGAGGGCTCATCTCGGACCGCTCCCTCACGGTCACGGCTCGGTTTGGTAAATGGTCGGTTTGAGGTTGGGGATGTCGCGGTCTTTCGGGAAGTAGGGGCGGTGCCAGTTGGGGAGGTCGACGCTCGAGAGCACGGCGGTGGTGGGGCCGGGCGTGTCGAGCACGAACGCCTCTTTGTATCGGCCCTCGTAGGCGACACGGTAGTTCATCGGGTTCTTCGCCACGAAGAATTTCGCGGCGGCTGGGTCCATGCCCATCGAGCGGTATTGCTCATCGGCCCAGTCGTAGGTCGGGTGCGTCGCGACCAGGATCTCGACCGAGCCGGAGACGAACTTCGCCGAGGGGCCCATCACGCCTTGCTGTCCGCCCCAGATGCCGCCTGAATAGACAAAACGCCCGTCGGTGAGCATCGAGACGCGGCCCATCACTTCGATCGGTTCGCCCCAGCGCGAGTCGACTTTGTGCCCCAGCTTGAGGGTCAGTTCGTTGTTGACCCCGGCCTCACGGCACGCGGCGGCGGCTTCCGGATCGACTACCATCGCGAGCGACGGTGCCGACGGATCGGCTTGCAACAGCGCGCGCAGGGTCGCCACGCTGTCGCCCGCGGCGCCGCCTCCGACGCAGTCCGCGGTTTCGATCAGCAGCACCGGGCCGTCGATTTCCTGTCCCTTGGCGATAGCGTCGGCGGGTTGGAGGCCGGTCGTTTCGAGATCGAAACGGCGCTCCCAATACCTCTCGGCGATCTCGACGGCGAGTTGCCGGGCCAGGTCCGGATCACCGTTCGTGATGACGAGCCCGCCGCCACCCATGTCGGGCAGGTCGAGTTGCGCATGGACGAGGAACGCGCTGGTCGACGCCACCTCGGGCCGTTCTTCGAGCGACTTGGCGAATCGCATGACGTCGGCGAAGGGGCCGGGCGGCTCGGTTTTTCCGTGGATGGCACCTACCAGCACGGGCACCTTGGCCAGCGCCATCGCGGGTCGGATCTTGCCGTCGAGAATGTCGAGCAGCATGCGCGCGCCGCGCTCACCGGTAGAGAAGCTGTCGCGGTGGGGGTAGGTCTCCCATGCCAAGAGGGCGTTGGTGTTGCGCACCATTTTTTCAGTGACGTGCGCGTGCAGGTCGAGGGTGGCAACGAGGGGAATGTCAGGCCCGATTGCCTGCCGGATCGCTTCGAGCAGGTCGCCGTCGAGGTCGCCGTCGAGGTCGTCTGTTCGCTCGACGGCCGCCGCGCCGTGCATGGGGGCGATTACGCCGTCGACGGGTAGGGCGGCTCGGAGGCGTTCGAGTAATTCGTTCTTGAGTGTGAGATAGCAGTCGGCGGTGAGGATGCCGCCGGGGTACGCGCTGGCGACGAGCGTCGGCATGATTTCCGCGTTTGCCTCGCGTAGGACGCTCAGGGCGCCGCCGACCACGCCGCCGTCGGCTTCGAGGATCTCGCTGCCGCGGCGTATTTCGGTGCGCTCGAAGTCGGCCAGCGTCGTCTTGTTGCCGGCGAGGTCGTTTGATTCGGTGAAGATGTTGCCGATGGCGATGCGGTAGGGGGTTGGCATGGGAATTAACGGGCGGCCTGTGAGCGCTTCGGTCCCGAAGTGTAGCGCAGCAGGAAGCTTTAAAGCGGCTCTGTGGCGCGGGCCTCCTGGCCGGCGGCGTCGACCTCCGGGTCGACGTTTCTGCCCCCGAACTGCTGTCGAAGGTACGGGAAAAGACCGGCGGGGACGCCGGTCCTGCACCCCAGGAGGCGCGCGCCACACCCTGGGCCGGCCATTGTCGTGTTCCGGCGGTTGTAGGTGAGGGCCCGAAGGCGCTCAACGCAGGCTAACGCCCGCGGCTCGGAGTCGTTGCTCGTAGTGCCCCTACGTCTTGACGGCACAGAGCTACCGCGAGCAGGTTCCCGTAAACCCTTGCGGAAGCTGAATTTCCGGCAGTACAATGATCACAGCCGTCAAGCCGACGGCGACGGTGTAGTGTAGGCGATTACAGCGCCGGGAGGCTCAACCGTGTTTCGACTCGATGACCATAAGGCGGTTCACTTCTGCGACGGCATGCGGCGTCGCGACTTTCTGCACGCCGGGTCGGTGGGGATGCTCGGTCTCGGGCTGAGCGACTTCCTTTCACTGAAAGCTCAGGGCGCCGTTGCGAAAGACAAGAGCGACGTCAACGTCATCATGCTCTTCCTGGTCGGCGGCCCCAGCCAGCTCGACACGTGGGACATGAAGCCCAACGCGCCTGCCGAGATCCGCGGACCCTACAAGCCGATCAAAACGAACGTCCCCGGCATTGAGATCTCCGAGATCTTCCCGCGCATGGCCAGGCACGCTGACAAGTGGTCGCTGGTGCGCACGCTCAACCACACCGCCGCGGCGGTTCACGACACCGGCCACCAGATGATGCAGACCGGTCGGCTTTTTCAAGGCGGTCTCAATCACCCTCATTTCGGCTCAGTGCTCGGGAAGCTGCGCGGGCCCAGGGGCGACGTGCCGGCGCACGTTTTGCTGCCGCGTCCGATTGGCAACACCGGCGGCAATATGCCCCACGGGCAGGATGCCGGCTACCTCGGCAAGGCATTTGACCCGTTCGTTCTGAACGCCGATCCTTCCGAGCCGAACTTCAAAGTGCCCGACATGTTGCCGCCCGATTACATCTCGTCGGTGCGCGTCGATCGCCGGCGCAAGTGGCGCGACATGATCGACGACGCGGTCAAGCACTTCGAAGACGTGCCCGACGCGAAGCTGCTCGACACGACGTTCCACCAGGCCTACACGTTGATGTCATCGGAGAAGGCGCGAGCGGCGTTTGACCTCACCCAGGAATCGGATGACACGCACCGCCGTTACGGCAATAACCGTTTCGGCAAGAGCTGCCTGATGGCGAAGCGGCTGATCGAGGGCGGTGTGCGGTTTGTGACCGTGAACATGTTCGAGACCGTGTTTGATGAGATCACGTGGGATATTCACGGCTCGAGCCCGTTCAGCCCGATCGAGTGCTACAGCGACTTGGTTGGACCGATGTTCGACAACGCATTCACGTCGCTGGTCGAAGACCTTTCGCAGACAGGCATGCTCGACAACACACTGATCCTGGCGACGGGCGAGTTCGGCCGCACGCCGAAGATCAATCCGGCCGGCGGACGCGACCACTGGCCGGCGTGCTGGCCGGTCGTGATGGCGGGCGGTGGCATCCAGGGTGGCCGTGTTGTGGGCGAGTCCGACGATATCGGCGGCGCGCCGAAGAGCCGTCCGACGACACCGGCTGAAGTGGCCGCGACCGTGTATCACGCGCTTGGTATTGAATTGGGAACCGAGTTGCCCGGGCCGCAGGACAGGCCAATCCGCGTGGTGGATCACGGGGTCGAGCCGATCAAGGAATTGTTTGTGTAGCGATTCAGAGCCGCGCGCGTAAGCAAGCGGTGACCAGGCGCGGCTTGTTGCTGAGCCCCACCAGAAGCGTCGGAGGGTGAAGACCGGCTGAGGTGGATCTTCGACCGTCCTCATCACTCCCTCACGGTCGCGGCTCTGAGTGGCGGGCCGAGGCCTTTGCGCCAATGACAATCGAAAGAGTGCCGATGCGATGCATGACAGTGCGATGCGTTCTGGTTCTGGCCCTTCTTGCTCTTCCGTGCTTTGCTGAACCTCCTCGATCGCTGGTGATCCTACCCGGCGACGTCGTGCTCAGCGGGCCGCAGGATAGCCGGCAGCTTGTTGTGCAAGCCACGCTGGCGAGCGGCTACGAGAACGACGTTACCTCCAAGGCCAAGCTCACTTCGGCCGATCCGTCGGTCGTGACGGTTGATGACGAGGGCATGCTGCGTCCGGCGTCGAATGGCCGGGCGAAGGTGGAAGCCGAGATCTCCGGCGTCAAGGCCGCCGTCACGGTGGAGGTTCGCGATTTCGACAAGCCGTTCGTGCCGAGCTTCCTCAACGATGTACAACCGGTTCTGACCAAGGGCGGGTGCAACTCGGGCGCGTGTCATGGTTCCGAAGCCGGCAAGAACGGCTTCAAGTTGAGCCTGCGGGGGTACGACCCCGAGTTCGACCACGCCGCGCTGACTCGGCAAGCCAACGGCCGGCGCGTGGCGCGTTGGGCCCCCGAACGCAGCTTGATGCTGCGCAAGCCCACTCTCATGTTGCCCCACCAGGGCGGCAAACGCTTCGCGGTC
>JAKZVK010000076.1:0-9037 GCA_047516085.1 Bryobacterales bacterium | reverse complement strand
GCTCTGCTCGCCACGCTGCTGTGCTCGGGGCTGTACCTCTCGTTCCTGCTGTTTGTCGACTTCGAGCGCTACTACCTGATGCCCGAGGGCGTCGACGAGTTGTCGGTCCGCGTGATCTTCTTTTTCGTGAGCGCGATTCTCGTCAACCGCCTCGCTACCGAAAACCGCCGCAAGACCGAGAGCCTTGCCGAGGCGTATCGCGACCTCAAGGAGGCGCAGGCGGAGGTGCGCCGCTCCGAGCGCCTGGCCGCGCTCGGACAACTCTCGGCAGGGCTGGCGCATGAGATTCGCAACCCCCTGGGTGTCATCTCCGCGTCGGCTGAGCTGCTCGGCAAGCACGTCTCCGCCGAGAACGACGTGGCGCGCGAGGTCGCCGGCTATATCCGCTCCGAAGTCAACCGCAGCAACCTGCTCGTCAGCCGCTTTCTCGACTTCGCACGGCCCTCGCAACTGCAAAGGGGGACCCATGACCTGAACGAGGTTATTGGCCGCGCCCTCTCCCAACTGGCCGACAACCCCAACAATGGTGTGGGTCCCATCGAGATCGAGAAGCACCTCGGCGCGCTGCCCGAGTTTTCTTTTGACTCAACGCTGATCGAAAGCGCCATCGTCAACCTATTAGCAAACGCGCAGGAAGCCATGCCCTCGGGCGGCCGGCTCACCGTGCGCACGCGCCGGCTCGACTCGAACGCCGAGATCATCGTATCCGACACGGGCTGCGGCATTGCCACCGAGCAGATGGAGAACATCTTCAACCCCTTCTTCACGACCAAGCCGACCGGTGTTGGGCTCGGCCTGGCGATGGTCTCGAAGTTCATCGATAGCCACGGCGGCAAGATCACGGTGACGAGCGAAGCCGGCAAGGGGTCGAACTTTCGCATCACCCTGCCGATGGGGGAGCGGCCGTGAAGAAGAAGATCCTCATCGTCGAGGACGAGGCCAAGATGCAGCGCGTCCTGCAACTGCATCTCGAAGGCGCGGGTTACGAGGTTATCCAATCATCCACCGCCGAAGATGCAATCGCGATCATTGACAAGGCGGAAGGGCCGTCGCAGTTCGCCTTGGCTCTCACGGACTTGCGCTTGCCCGGCATGGACGGCCTGGCCCTGCTCAAGCGGATGAGCTTCGTGGCCCCCACCCTGCCCGTCGTTGTGATGACGGCCTTCGGCACCATCGAAACTGCGGTCGAGGCGATGAAGGCCGGCGCCAGCGACTACGTCCTCAAACCGTTCTCGCTCGAAGACCTGGTGATCACGATCGAGAAGGTGTTGGAGCTGCATGCGCTGCGCGATGAGAACGTCAAGCTCAAGGCGGAACTGGGCCGGCGCTACGAGTTCGAGAGGATCATCGGCCGCAGCGAGAACATGCAGGAAGTTTTCGACGCCGCGCAACGGGTGGCGCCGACACGAGCGACGATCCTGCTCGGCGGCGAGAGCGGCACCGGCAAGGGGATGCTGGCGCGCGCCATCCATCATCAGTCGCCTCGCCGCGCCGCGCCGTTTGTGAAGATCAACTGCTCGGCGCTACCGGAAAACCTGATGGAGTCCGAGCTGTTCGGCTACGAGAAGGGTGCGTTCACCGGCGCCACGCAGTCGCATCCGGGCAAGTTCGAGCAGGCCGACGGCGGCACCGTGTTCCTCGATGAGATCGGCGACGTGCCGCCACCGGTTCAGGTGAAGCTGCTGCGGGTGCTACAGGAACGAGAGTTCGAGCGCCTCGGCGGCACCAAGACCACGCATGTCGACGTCCGCATCATCGCCGCCACCAATCAAGACCTGCGGGCCGCGCTCGAGCAAGGTACTTTTCGCGAAGACCTTTACTACCGCCTCAACGTCGTGCCGATCAACCTGCCCCCCCTGCGCGAACGCAAAGAGGACATCCCTCACCTGGTCGATCATTTCCTAAAGAAATTCGCCGCCGATTCCGGCGGACCGGAGCGGTCCCTGTCAGCCCAAGCAGTCGAGAAGCTCGGCTCCTACCATTGGCCAGGCAACGTTCGCGAGCTCGAGAACATCATCGAGCGCAGCACGGTGCTGGCGCGTACCGATCCCATCGAGCCGGCTGACATCCAACTGGACCATAGCGGCCGCGTGGCGGTAGCTCCCGGGGAAGTTCCTTTCCTTCCTGACGGCATGAACCTCGATGTCTACGAGCAGGAGCTGATCCGCGAAGCCCTGCGCCGCAGCGACAACAACAAGAGCCAAGCCGCGCGCTTGCTGGGGCTGACGCGCAACGCCCTGCGCTATCGCCTTTCGCAGATGGGCTTGGAAGAGTCGTGAACCGTGATTCGTGAGTCGTGATTCGTATTGCGGCTGACGCTTGCCCCCTGCGCTGCAACCCTGGCGCTCGCCGCCCGCAACGACGATTAGCACGACAGATCCAACGGGTGTTCGCTCGCCCACATCGGCCCTCGCCCACGCCACGGACCCTATGCTAACCTTGGGCAGTTTCACCAAGAGCACCGGCCGGATGGCAGCCGAACGTCAGCAAACGCCGTGGGTCAAACTAGGACTCTCGCTGTTGCTCGCCTCCCCCCTGCTCCTGGCGCTGCAAAGCTTCCGACATCCGCTTCAACTCGAGGAACCTCCGCAGCGCTACTACACTCCCACCGAGCGTCCCGCCGAATTTCACTTCGCCCGTCTGGTCTATGGCAATGGCATGGGCGGTTGGGGCCGGCGCCGCCGCGGCGGCTGGGCCACCGACTATCCCGAGGCCGAGTACCACTTCATGCAAGGGGTACGGCGGCTGACGAACCTCGACGCGTCCGAAGGCGGCCGGCTGGTTCGCCCCCTCGACGACGAACTGTTCGAGTACCCCTGGCTCTACGCCGTCGAGGTCGGACGCTGGTACCTCGACGTCGAGGAGGCCGAGCGTCTGCGCGAGTACCTGCTACGCGGGGGTTTCCTGGTGGTCGACGACTTCCATGGGACGTATCAATGGGCCTCGTTTCTCGAAAGCATGCAACGCGTCTTCCCGGACCGGCCCATCCTCGACCTGCAAGACGACGACCCTATCCTGCACGTGCTCTACGACCTCGATCAACGAATCCAGATTCCGGGGCGTCAGTATATATGGAGCGGTGAGACCTACGAGCGGGACGGCTACAACCCCCGCTGGCGCGGCATCTATGACGACGAAGGTCGCCTGATGGTCGCGATTAACTTTAATATGGATCTAGGGGATGCCTGGGAGCACGCCGACTGGCCCGAGTATCCTGAAAGGATGACCGCCCTGGCCTATCGATTCGGCATCAACTACGTCATTTACGCCATGACGCACTAGCCTCTGGAATCCCTGTGTTCGAGTTCCTCTTCAAATACCCCCAGACCGTCTTCCGCAAGGGCGAGTTCATCTTCGCGAGCGGATGGCCCACGTGGCTGCTGCTGTTGCTGATGGCCGCCGCGGCCGGGGGCCTGCTGTGGCACGTGAGCCGCAACACCGGGCGGCTCGACGGACGGCGGCCCTACCTGGTCGGCGCTCTGCAAGTCGCGACCGTCTTGCTGGCGCTGCTAATGCTGTGGCAGCCGGCGATCAGCATCCAGTCGCTTCGCTCGCGGCAGAACATCGTCTCGCTGCTGGTCGACACCTCCCGCAGCATGATGCTACCCGAGGGTGAACAGACGCGCCTCGACCTGGTGCGCAACGCCCTCGAAGGCGGCCTGCTCGAGCAGTTGCGCGAAAAGTTCCAGGTGCGGCTCTACACGTTTTCCAGCCAGTTGCAGCGGTTGACGGAGTTGGAAGGCGTCACCCCCGGCGGCACAAGCACGCGCATCGGCGAGTCGGTGTCGGGGCTGCTCGGCGAATCCACCGTCCTGCCTTTGGGCGCGGTGGTGGTCTTCAGCGACGGCTCAGACAACTCCGGCCGCTTCGACCGCGGCCTGATGGCCGACATCCGCCGCCGCCGCGTTCCCGTGCATACCGTCGGCGTGGGACGCACCGAGATGCCCGAAGACCTCGAGCTGGCCTACGTCATGGTCGCCGGGCGCTCCCTGCCACGCTCGCGCCTCAACGCCCAGGTCACGATCCGCCACAGCGGCAACCGCCAAGTCACCACGCGGCTCAGCGTGCGCGACGACAGCGCGGTGATCGCGTCGAAAGAGATTACGCTCCGGCGGGGCGAGTCGGTGCAAACCGAGTGGATCGATTTCAGCTCGGGTGACGCCGGCGTCCGTAACCTGCGCTTCATCCTCGACGGCGTCGAAGGCGAAAGCGTACTCGGCAACAACGTGCAGGTGCGGGTCGTCGATGTGCCGCAAGGGCGGCGCAGCATTCTCTACATCGAGGGCGAGCCGCGTTGGGAGTACAAGTTCATCCGCCGCGCCATCAGTAAGGACGAGAGCATCCGCCTTGTCACCATGCTGCGTACCACCCCGAATAAGTTCTACCGCCAGGGGGTCGACGAACAACGGGAGCTGGCCGACGGGTTCCCCGCCACCGCCAAGGAGCTATTCGCCTACGATGCGCTCGTGATCGGCAGCATCGAAGCCGCCTTCTTTTCCGACGAGCAGCAGGAGTTGGTGCGCGAGTTCGTCAGCCGGCGCGGCGGGACGTTGCTGCTGCTCGGCGGCCGCCGCGGCCTCGGCGACGGCGGCTGGGGTGTCTCGAAGGTGGGCGAGGCGTTGCCCGTGTCGCTGCCGGAGACGTCAGAGGAAACCTTTATTCGAGCCAAGGCCGACATCGAGTTGACGCCGCAGGGCTTGAACTCGCTCATCTGCCGCTTCGAAGAAGACCCCGAGAAGAACCTCGAACAGTGGAAGGGCCTTCCGCAAGTCGCCGACTACCAACTGGTCGGCGACGTCAAGCCGGCGGGCGTTCCGCTCATCAACTTCAAGGTCAACGGCAAGACGCACCCTCTGCTTGTCTCGCAGCACTTCGGGCGGGGCAGGACCATCGTGTTCGCGACCGGCGGGACCTGGCGTTGGAAGATGGGCCTCCCTCATGACGATACGCGGCACCATACGTTCTGGCAGCAACTGCTGCGCAGCCTCGCGGCCGAGACGCCCGGCCGCCTATCGCTGTCGAGCGACCGCAGCCTCTACGCCGACGAGACGCGGGTCCGGCTGCGCGCCGAGGTCCGCACCGACGAGTACCTGCCCGCTAACGCCGCGACCGTGATTGCGACCATCACGCCGGAGTCGGGCGAGCCGATGACGGTCGAGATGCATCCGTCGCCCGAAGAAGAGAGCGTGTTCGAGGCCGAGGTGATGGCCGCCGCGCCCGGCGCGTATCGCACCGAAGTCAGCGCAAACATGGGCGAGACATCACTCGGCACCGACGTACTGCACTTCCGCCGCGAGGACGGCGTCGCCGAAGACTTCCGTCCCGAGCAGAACCGCGAGTTGCTCGAGACACTGGCTGAGCAGACCGGCGGTCAATACTGGACGCTCGATGGCGTCTCGGGCCTAGCGCAGGAGATCCGCTTCTCCGAAGCCGGCATCCGGGCGCGCGAGGTGCTCGACTTGTGGGACATGCCGCTGTTCTTCTTCTTGCTGATCGCGCTGAAGGCGTCTGAATGGCTGCTGCGGCGCCGATGGGGGGTCGTCTGACTTTACGAACTCTGACTTTGCGAGCGCTGCTGCCGGCTGTTTTGCTCGCCGGCCTGCCGGCGGCCGCAACGGCGAAGACATACTTCCTCATCGTCGGCGGACTCGGCGGCGAGTTGAGCTACGCCAAGCGATTTGACGAGCAGGTCAAGGAGTTGGCCGAGATTTGCGAGAAGACCGCCGGCGACGCCGCACTGGTCGAGACCCTGCGAGGCGCCGACGCCACCACCGAAGCCGTCGAGCACGCCTTCGATCGCTTGCGCACCGAGTCAAAGGCCAACGACACCATCGCGGTTTTCCTGATCGGCCACGGCAGCTTCGACGGACGTAACTACCGCTTCAACCTGCGCGGGCCCGATCTTACGGCCATCCGCCTCAAGGACCTGCTCGACGGCCTGCCCGCCCAAGACCAGCTCCTGGTGAACACGTCGAGTTCCAGCGGCGCGTCGCTCGAACGGCTCACGAGCGATCGCCGCGTCGTCATTACCGCCACCAAGAGCGGCGGCGAGCGGACAGCGACCGTGTTCGCGCGCTACTGGGTCGAAGCCTTGCGCGAGCCCGAGGCCGACATCAACAAAGACGAGGTCATCACCGCTCTGGAAGCCTTCCGTTACGCCGAAAGGCAGGTCGCCTCCTACTACGAGCAGGCTAAGAAACTCGCTACCGAGCATCCGCGTCTCAAGGGGGACGCGGCCTCGGGCTTCACGTTGGCGCGGCTGGGCGAGCAGATCGACGTCGCATCGAACCCGGCGCTGCGGCCTCTGATCGATAAGCGCGCGGACCTGGAGCGTCAGATCGCGCAACTGAGGACCCGCAAAGACGCGTTGGAACCCGCCGAGTACGTTGATCAGCTACAGAAGCTGCTGGTCGAGTTAGCGATGACGCAGGCCGAGATCGACGCCGGCGCGGGGAAAGAATGATCGTCAGCACTTCCAATCCGAATTTCCCATCACGGCGCGGAAGACCGGCAGGTCATCCGGCACCGCTATCGGAAGCACGGGCAGTGCTCGTCTCGCCCTTCCAGGGCTTATCGCGTTTCGTCATGTTTCCCGCGGCTGAAGCCGTGGGCTATCATGGTTGGCCCCTCCGGGGCCTTGGCTCGCGTCGAGCCCAGCCCCTTCTCCTACAAGGTTGTCGTTCGGCGGTTGGAACGACCCTCGCCCGTCAGGTCGTGAAGAATGCGCGCTAGCAGCCCAGGGCGAAAGCGAGGTGTCTTGTCGAACCTGTTCGACAATCCTATATATTGCGGCAAGTGGGGCGGGCGGGCACGGCATGCCGTGCCCCTACGTTCCGGCCGGTGCCATTCTCAGTTTTCACCACGGGATGCTAGTGCAGGTCGTCACCGACACACCGCCGCCGTCCTCGCGGGCCTGCTGCTGTGCGTCCTGCCTTCGTCGGCGCAGGACACCTCATCCGCCGGGGCAACCGAACCGACCGCCAACCTCAAAGCCTGCGACCGCCTGTTTGACCGCGGCAGGCGGGCAGACGCACAGGCCTGCTACAGCCGCCTGTTGACGACGAGCCGTGACCTCGGCATGCAGGCCGAGGCCGCCTGGCGGCTCGGAGACAAGCATCGCGCCAACGAGGCTTTCCGCGACGCGGTCAAGGCCAATCCCGAAGACCCGCACTTGCGCGTACGCTGGGGCTACCTCTTCATCGACACGCATCAGCAGGGCGAGGCGGCCAAGCTGTTCCAGGAAGCGCTGGATATCGATAAAGACTACGCCCCAGCGAAGCTGGGCGCGGCCACGGTGATGTCGGGCCGATTCGAGGGCAAGGCATTCGAGCTCGCCAAGGAGGCGCTCGATTCCGATCCCAACTTCATCGACGCCTTGGTGCTGATGGCCGGCATGGCGATCGAAGAGGAAGACCTCGACCGCGCCGACCAGTATCTCGACGACGGACTCGAGAAGGCTACCGAACTCGATGCATCCCCTCTCGAACTCTATTCCCTGAAAGCTTCGATTGACCTACTCCGCGGCAACGTCGAGACCGAATGGACCGGCAAGGCGCTCGCGTATAACCCGATCTACGGACAAATCTTCGTGGACGCCGCCCACTACCACGTCATCACTCGCCGCTACCGCGAAGCGGCCGCGCTGCTCCAGCAAGCCGTTCAGATCGATCCCGCGCTGTGGTCGGCGCATGCCGACCTGGCCGTCAATCTTCTTCGACTGGGCAAGGATGCAGAAGGCCGCCGGCATCTCGAAACGGCCTACCATGGCGACCCCTTTAGTCCCAAAACCGTCAACACGCTACGCCTGCTCGACAGCTTCGGTAACTTCGAGCGGCACTCCAATAAAGACGACATCCTGCTCGGTCCAGAGGAAGACGTCGAGGCCTCTCTCGAGAAGCCCGAAGTCATCCTGCGGCTGCACAAAGACGAGGCGGCCTACCTCAAGCCCTACGTCATGGAGCTGGCCGAGCAAAGCATCGAGACGTTCGCGAAAAAGTACCGCTTCCAGTTGAAGGAACCGGTGCAGATCGAGCTGTATCCCGACCATGATGATTTCGCGGTGCGCACGATGGGCATGCCGGGTATTGGCCTGCTCGGGGTCACCTTCGGCTACCTCATCGCGATGGACAGCCCGTCCGGCCGCCCGCCGGGACAGTTCCACTGGGGCACCACCCTGTGGCACGAAATGGCCCACGTCTTCACGCTCGAAGCCACCAACCATCTCGTGCCGCGCTGGTACAGCGAGGGTATCTCGATGCACGAGGAGTGGGAAGCGCGGCCCAGTTGGGGAGAGAACATTTCGTCCGACTTCGTCGACGCCATCAAGAAAGACCGCCTGCTACCGATCGCCGACTTGGACCAGGGGTTCGTACGGCCCCGCTACCCCAGCCAGATCGCCGTCTCCTACTTCCAGGCGGGCCTCGTCTGTCGCATGATCGCCGAGGAGTGGGAGTCCTCGAAGCTCGTGGACCTGCTCTACGGCTTCGGCGAGGGACGCTCGACAGCCGACAACATCGAGGCCGAACTGGGGATCTCGTCCGAAGAGTTCGATAAACGTTTCACTGCGTTCCTCGACGCGGAGTACGGGGACTTGGTCGAGAACATCGGCGAGTGGAAGAAGCTCATGAAAGAAGCCGTCGCGGCCGTCCGCAAGAAGGAATGGGACGCCGTGGTCGAGCCGGCCACGAAGGCGCGCGAGATCTACCCGTGGTTCGTCGAGGGCGGCAGCCCCTACATCCTGCTGGCGAGGGCCCACATCGAGAAAGACGACAAGGCCGCGGCTGCCGACATCATGCAGCAGTACCTGCACACCGGCGGACGCAGCCCCAAAGCCATCCGCGACTTGGCCGACTGGCTCGACGAGTTGGGCCGCCGCGAAGGAGCCATCGAGGCGCTGGAGAGTCTGCTCTACAACGCCCCGGGCGACCCCGAGCTACACTCGCGCTTGGGCGGCTGGCTGCTCGAAGCCGACCGCGACCGCGAGGCGTTGCGCGAGTTCGAAACCTATCTCGCGATGGGGCCCCTCGACGTCGCCGGA
>JAKZVK010000075.1:0-3876 GCA_047516085.1 Bryobacterales bacterium | reverse complement strand
GAAGAAGAACTTGCCATTACCGTGTCCATCGGGCTCAGCTACAACAAGTTCCTGGCCAAGATCGCCTCGGACCTGGACAAGCCGCGCGGCTTTGCCGTGATCGGCCGGGCTGAGGCCGAGGTCTTTCTGTCAGACAAGCCGGTCGGGCTGTTGCGGGGAGTGGGCCCAGCTATGCGGCAGCGCCTCGCCGGGGACGGCATCACGCTGATCGGCGAACTGGCCCGCGTCGACGAGGCAGAGCTTGTCGCCCGTTACGGCAAGATCGGCAAACGGCTGTCGCTGTGCGCCCGGGGCGAGGACCACCGCCCGGTCAACCCCGACCGCGAAACCAAGAGCATGTCCTCGGAGATTACCCTCGACGAAGACATATCCGACCTGGAGAAGCTGCGTCCAATCCTGTGGCAGCTCGCCGAGACGGTGGCGCGGCGCATGAAGACAGCCGGCATCGCCGGCGAAGGCGTCACGCTCAAAGCTCAAGACCTCGGACTTCCGCACCATCACCCGCGCCCGCCACCTGAAGAACGCCACGCAATCGGCCGAGGAGATGTTCCGGACCGCCGAGCCTCTCCTCGCCCGCGAGGCCGACGGGCGTTCCTTCCGCCTGATCGGCATCGGCGCCCATGATCTCGTCGAGGCCGGCCAGGTTCTCCAGGGCGACCTGTTCGGCGGTGCCGGCCCCTCCGGTAGCAAGATCGACGAGGCGGTGGATGCGGTGCGGGACAGGTTCAGCGACGATGCCGTCGCCAGGGGCCGCGGCTTCGTCACGAAGCTCGATCGGCAAGGGCCCTCGAAGGTCGACTGGGGCGAACAGACACCAGCGCTTGTTCCATGAGCCTGGCATCGAGATAAACCTCGTTGACCAATGGCCGGCCCACCCTCCGCTTTCGTGATCGAGCTGCCGACGGCAGATTCCACCCATATGCGAACAGGCTCTCCCCGGTGAAGCCATTTCTCGAAGCGCAGGGCCATGCCGTGAAGGCAAAAGTCGCGGCCTACGACATAGCCGAGATCCTGGGCCGTGAGGGACTTTCATGTCCGCGCCCATCCGGAGTCTGCATCTTTCAGAGGCGAGATGCATCATGTCACTCGGACGACATTGCCTGAAGCCGGACACGAGGTGTGGGGCTCCAATCTCTATGCGAACATAGCGCACCATCGAACAGAATAACCGATTGACTTACTCGGAGCTGCTCCTGCCCCCTTCGTGCTGGTTGCCTAATTTTCTGTATCTCTGCGCCTCCGTGGTCAATTGAGAAGTTACTGGCTGCCAGTGTGTTTCGGCCGCGGAAGCAACTCATCAACCCCGGTGCTCCAGGACGGATCCTCGTGCTTCGCAATCGGCGACCATGCGGTATACAGCCTTGCCAGCCGGGTTCGTGGATCGATATGCGCCTTCTCTTAGGTTGATTCCGCTCGGCAAACGGGCACGATAGGCAGGACGGCACGGCATGGTCTGCCGGGGAGTAACACTCATGATCGGATGGCAGGACAAAGCGGACAAATTCGACGAAGACGAGTGGAATCAGCGCTGGAAGGACGGGGTCGAGGAAGAAAACGAGCGTGCTCTCACCGATGGCGGCATCGAAGAGGCCAACCGGGGCCTGTTGCGCCGCTACCGCGACTTCCGCCGCGCTGCCGATGCCGTGACCACGGCATGGCGGGAGTACAGGCAAGTGGTGGCGGTGTCGCTGATCGGCTCAGTTGCCCGAGAGCCCTGGAAGGAAGTGCCCCGCTTCGCGCCGTACCGCCGCGCCCGGATCGAACTCTGGCACGAGTGCACGGACGTGGATCTGGCGCTCTGGCTTTCGGACACGGGCAATCTGAACGAATTTCGCCGCGTCCGTGCTCGAACCTTGCGCGCGCTGGTCGACGAAAACTGCCACGGCGTTGCTACCCACCATGTCGACGTCTTCATTCTGGAACCCGGAACGAACCGTTACCTCGGACGGCTCTGCGATTACAACGCCTGCCCCCGGGGTAAGCCGGAATGCGGGACACCGGGCTGCGGGACCGTCAAATTCCTGCGGCGGCACGAGGAATTCCAGTGGTGGCCGGAGACCCTTGCGGAGGGCCGTTCTGTCCGGCTCTTCGACCGCGCCACGCAATCGCACCGTCTCGCCGCCGATTTGCCGCTTCCCGGCGACCGTGGATACGATGCCCCGTCGCAATGACTGCTCAATTCCGGGGGGCCACCGATAGTTTCCCGTAGGGTCCAGGGAGAGGTCAGGCGCGTCTTTTCCCGCCGCCGCGGCGGTGGCTGGCCAGCGGGCCACGACGGCGGGCCGCGAAGTTCCCGAGCACCATCCGGACCCGCCTCTCATCGATATCGGCCGGATCGAAAGGTCTGCCGTACCACTCGATCATCCGCTTGTGTTCTTCATGGCCAGGATTGAGCGCCGCCTCAAGAAACTCCATGAAGCCGTCGGTCCCGCCGACATCCTCGGGCGGACAACAGCGGGCGCCATCGACGAAAGCCGGATATTCGGTCGTCGCGTCGCCTTTGAAAATCTCTTCGATGTCAACGTCGTGCCGCCAATGATCGCCGAAGTCATAGACATAGAGGAACCGGTCCACGCCGCGGTCTATGAGCGCCCTCATACTGATTGACGCCGCCTTGTAAACCTTGCGTTCGTAAAATTCGTCTTCAGGCGAGGGCACACCATAGACGCGGTCGCTGACCACGAACTCGTGCAGATGGGAATCGGTCCAGCGAAACGCAACCTGAATAATATCGTGCAGCGCCGCGAGCGTCGTGGAAAGCGGCACATCGATGCGCCGCCAGATCTTCGGCTCAAGGTCTTGCAGTTCGATACGGATGCGCGCGACAGACTCGATCATGTAAAAGGTATAACCCCGCGGCGCCTGAAAATGCCAGCAGCGGCAATCGGGATGGCAGTTCCGGCCTGTGCCCGATCGTTTTCGTTGCGACACGGAAGGCCTGCGGACCTTTACTTCCCGCACAAGCCGCCTCTGGCAGAGTCTGTCCATGCGCGAACACGGCCTCTATCCTCCGGTAAAGGCATTCCTCGAAGCGCAGGGCTATGCCGTGAAGGGAGAGATCGACAGCTGCGACGTGCTTGCGATCCGGGGCGGGGAGCCGCCCGTCATCGTCGAGTTGAAGACCTCTTTTTCCCTTCCGCTGGTCTTTCAGGGGATCGCGCGGCAGGGGCTCTCCCACAATGTCTATCTTGCTGTTCCACCGTTTTCTGGCCGCACCACCCGACGGAAGGATGCGCTGGCGCTCTGCCGCCGGCTCGGGCTCGGGCTCCTGACCGTCCGGCTTGAGCCCGCGCCGTTGGTGGATGTGCTGCTCGACCCGGCCACCTACCGGCCACGCAAGCGCAAACCGGGGATTGGGCGGTTGCTACGGGAGTTTCAACATCGGGGTGGCGATCCGAACGCAGGCGGCTCAAACCGGCGCAAGATCACGACGGCCTACCGGCAGAACGCCCTGCGCTGCGCCGTGCATCTCCACCTCAACGGTCCGTCAAAGGCCGCCATCGTCGCCCGGGCCACCGGCGTCGCCCGGGCCGGAGCCATGATGCGCGCCGATCACTATGACTGGTTCGAACGCACCCCCGATACGCCCCGCGGGGTTTACAGCCTGACGCCTAAAGGACACGCAGCGCTTGAGTGTCCGTCCGAAAAGTTATTGAATCATATGAGTCGGATGTGATTCAAGGTTGGCCTTGGCAAATTGAGGACGAGGCCGATGTGGACAGTAGAAAACCGAGGTTCTTATGATCGCGGCGGGCTTCGTTACCCGAGTGATGTGACGGATGATGAATGGGCTCATATTGCGCCACTGATCCCGCCGGCCAAACGCGGCGGCCGCAAGCGGAACGTCGATGTCCGAGACGTGGTGAACGGTCTGAT
>JAKZVK010000074.1:0-3227 GCA_047516085.1 Bryobacterales bacterium | reverse complement strand
CTCGCGGCGAGGCGGTGCGTTGCGTAGCGCCGCATCGCGTGATCGGTGAACGCGAGGTAAGCGCGCCGAACAAGCCCCGCCGCGGCGCGTTTTCCGCTGGTGTTGCTGTGGCTGTGGGCGATACGCACCGGCACGCCGGCGCCATGGGCAAGCCGCATGACGAAGCCGCTATAGGCGTCCACGTGGCTATGCACGATGTCATAGGGCCCGTGCTCGGCAAGCGCCCGGCGGAAGTTGCGCGCGTAGATCCAGGGGCGCCTGGGGTGAACGCACGGGATGATGCTCGACCCCAGCGAGTGGATTTCGTCGCTGTAGTCGCAGGTCCCGTCGGTATGGACCAGAAAGTCGATCGGAAAGCGCTCGCGGTCGACGTGGCGCAGGATCTGCATCAACCACGTCTCGACGCCGCCGCGGTTCATCGTACCCAGCACATTGAGCACGCGGATCGGGCGATGGGATCGCTGTTCAGACAAGGATCGAGCGCCAAGTGACACAATCGGCACCTATCTATCGTCCAGACAACCATCGATCTTTAGAGACGCTGTTCAGCCCGCCACAACCGAGCCGCGGACGGGAGTCCGCGGTCACCTCGAACCGCCGTCCGTGCCTCTGTCGCTGGACTAGAGGTCCCTGTCCGTGTATTCTTCCCAACGGTTTGGGTTCATGTAGCGCGCCATCGGTTCACCTTGCTCCCACGTGTACTTCACCGCGTTGTCGACCCGATGTGGATCCCAGAGGGGGATGGTACTGCCATGCCGCGCCCACCATCGCCGTTCGCCAAACTCAGCGTTGAGAGCCCGGCTGATTCGCGTCTTGAGCTTCTGAAGGAGAGCAGAGGGCTCGGATGAAGCGGCGAGGACAACGTGAACATGATTGCTGCGTACGTGGGCTGCGTGGAGGATCCAACCGCGATAGGCGGAGGCTTCCCGAATCCCCTCAAGCGCAACAGAGCGGGCTCTCGCGCCTAGGCGGGCTGGCGGCTCACACATTTGACCGCGTTCGGCTCGAACCAGTTCGGGGTCGGCGGGAACGAGTGGAGATCGGACCGCGTTGTGGTTGCGGTCTACGGAACCCTGTTCGGATCCATGGAGTCTTGCGCCGTAGCAGGCGAAAGTGAGGAAGTAAGCCCAAGGCCCGTTGCCGGGGCGCGAGGACTTCTCGGCTTCAGGCAAGGTCTAGATGAGACCTTAACACGTTGCGGCCACCGCGGATTTCCATCCGCGGCTCGGTTGTGGCGCTGAGTCGCCTCAACTGCTGTCAACCTCGGCTCCGGTCACCCGGATCAACGAAGACCTAATCTGTTCCTAAGCCAAGCGGCGCAAACGAGCCCACAGGGGCGGCCGAAGCCGACAAGGATCGAGCGCCAGCCGACACAAGGGGCACCTATCTATCGCCGAAGCAACCATCGATCTTCAGAGGGTGTTCAACCCGCCACAACCGAGCCGCGGATGGAAATCCGCGGTCACCTCGAACTACCGTCCGTGCTTCTATGGCCGGGCTGTAGAGGTCACTGTCTGCGTATTCTTGCCAACGGTCTGGGTTGATGTAGCGCGCCATCGGTTCGCCTTGCTCCCCCTTTTACTTCTCTGCGCTTTCGACCCGATGTGGGGGACCGCGTTGTGGTTGCGGCCCACGGAGCCCTGTTCGGATCCATGGAGCCTCGCGCCGTAGGCAGGCGAAAGTGAGGAAGTAAGCTCAAGGCCCGTTGCCGGGGCGCGGGGACTTCTCGGCTTCAGGCAAGGTCTAGATGAGACCTTAACACGTTGCGGCCACCGCGGATTTCCATCCGCGGCTCGGTTGTGGTGCTGAATCGCCTCAACTGCTGCCGACTTCGGCTGCGGGTCAACCAGATCAGCAAAGACCTAGTCTGTTCCAAGGCCAAAGGGGGCAAACGAGCCCAAATGAGTCCCTACACCCGCCATGCTATATTGAACGTTTCACAGGGTTTACCCCCCTCGAAACACCCCCGACATGCAGCTTGAAAAAGTCTACGAACCCAACCGGTTCGAGCCCCACTGGGCCGAATGGTGGGTCGAGGAAGGCCTGTTTGTCGCCTCGAACGACGCGACGAAGCCCTCCTATTGCCTCGTGGTGCCGCCGCCGAACGTGACCGGCGCACTCCACATCGGGCACATGTACGAGATCGCCCAGACCGACATCACCATGCGCTGGCGGCGCATGAAGGGCGACAACGTCCTCTGGCTGCCCGGTACTGACCACGCCAGCATCGCCACCCAGATGCTCGTCACCCGCTACCTGGCCGACCAGGGCATCGACGCGAAGGAGATCGGGCGCGAGAAGTTCCTCGAACACGCCTGGGCGTGGAAGGAGAAGTACAGCGGCACGATCATCCGCCAGTTCAAGCGCATCGGAGCAAGCTGCGATTGGACACGCGAGCGCTTCACCATGGACCCTGGTCTGACGCGGGGCGTGGTCGAGGCCTTCGTCCGGCTGCACGAAAAGGGCCTCATCTATCGCAGCGAATACCTCATCAACTGGTGTCCGGGTTGCGGAACCGCTGTCTCCGATCTGGAAGTCGTCTACGAACAGCAGCAAGGCCATCTGTGGCACATCGCCTACTCGGTCACGGGCACCGATGACCAAGTGGTGGTAGCGACCACGCGTCCCGAGACGATGCTCGGCGATACCGCCATCGCCGTCAATCCGACAGACGAACGCTACCGGCACATTTGGGAGAAGACCGTAACTCTGCCCATCGTCGGCCGGCAGCTCACCGTGATTCGCGACGACCTCGCCGACCCCGAGTTCGGCACCGGTGTCGTCAAGGTGACCCCCGCCCACGACCCCAACGACTTCGCGGCGGGTAAGCGGCATAATCTCGAGTTCATCACCGTGCTCGGCACCGACGCCCGCATGAACGACAACGCCGGCGAGTACGCCGGACTCGACCGCTACGAGGCCCGCAAACGCATCGTCGAGCGTCTAGAGCAAGAAGGCCGCATCGACAAGCTCGAGGACTACACAAACAACATCGGCCGCTGCCAACGCTGCAAGACCATCGTCGAGCCGCGCGTGTCGACGCAATGGTTCGTACGCACCAAGCCGCTCGCCGAAAAAGCGATCGAGGCGGTCGAAAGCGGCCGCATCGAGATCATCCCCGACGTGCAGCGGCGCAACTACTTCGAGTGGATGTACAACATCCGCGACTGGTGCGTCTCGCGGCAACTGTGGTGGGGACACCGCATCCCGGCCTGGCACACCGCCTC
>JAKZVK010000073.1:0-4173 GCA_047516085.1 Bryobacterales bacterium | reverse complement strand
CGCGACGTGACCGCCCTCGTCGGGGCGCTCTCATGTGGTCATCGCAACATTTGAACCGCTGCGTGGTAAGGAAACAGTGGAGGTGTTGGGATGGCAGAAACGCGTATTCGCGGTGTGCGGCTGACGCGAGAAGAACGACTGACTGTACGTCGGCTGATCAGTGCCGGTCGGAGTTTCGAAGAAGCGGCGGCGGCCGTCAGGTGTTCGACGAAGACCGTGCAGAGACTCCTGAACACGGTGGGCGGCATGCCACCGCAGAAGCCGACGCGTTCGAAGCGGCACCTGTCATTGGCGGAGCGAGAGGAAGTCTCGAGAGGATTAGAAGGCGGCGCATCGTATCGTGCGATCGCACGGCGCCTTGGACGGGCACCGTCCACCATCGCTCGCGAGGTCAACGGCCATAGCGGCCGCCGCCGGTATCGGGCGTGTCGCGCGGACGAGGCGGCCGATAAGAGAGCGCGACGACCGAAAGCCACGAAATTCCGACAATGTCCTCGGCTCCGCGCCCAGGTGGAATCGATGTTGAACGCGCAGTGGTCTCCGCAACAAATCAGTGCGAGACTGACCATTGACTACCCGGACGATCCCGAGATGCGCGTGTCGCACGAAACCATCTATCGCTCGCTGTTCGTCCAGTCCAGGGGGGCGTTGCGCAAAGAGCTCACCGCGTGTCTGCGTTCGGGGCGTACCCGTCGTCGCCCGCATGGGCGCAAAGATCCAGGAGGCTATATCAGAGATATGGTCCTCATCGCGGATCGACCGGCTGAGATTGAAGACCGTGCCGTGCCTGGTCATTGGGAAGGCGATTTAATGCTGGGTGCCCGGGGCCAGTCGGCGATCGCCACGTTGGTCGAGCGTCAGACTCGCTACGTCATGTTACTGGCCGTCGGCCGCAACAAGACCAGTCCCCATGTGTGCGCGCTCATCGCGAAGAAGATCAGAACGCTGCCGCAGCATCTCGCCGTGTCCCTCACGTGGGACCGCGGCAAGGAAATGGCTGGCCACCGCCAATTCAGCATTGCAACGGGCGTCCACGTCTACTTCTGTGATCCGTCAAGCCCGTGGCAACGCGGCAGTAACGAAAATACGAACGGTCTGCTGCGTCAGTACTTCCCAAGAGGAAGCGACTTGTCCGTCCATAGCCAGCGGCACCTAAACCGGGTCGCGCACATGCTCAACGACCGGCCTCGACAAACGCTGGGCTGGATGAAACCATCTGAGAAACTGGCTGAGTTGTTGCGTTGACCATGTGAGATCGCCCGGCGAAGCGAGATAACCCGACGGCGACCATGTGTGTGCTCATCGTAGGTGCGGGACCGACCGGCGCTGCCTTGGCCTACCTACTGGCACGCCGTGATGTTGACGTTCTCCTTTTCTAGAGCGGGAGATTGCGTTCGACCGTATCTTTCGGGGCGAGGCACTCATGCCGAGCGGGGTGGACGCCCTCTCACAGATGGGCTTGGGAGAAGCGTTCACGGGACTCCCGCAGCGTCGCCGTCGTCAGCCGCTTCGCCCGCCTCCCTCGACAGAGGCCGTCCGCGCCTACGCGAAACAGGCGAAAAGACGCGGACATGGAAATGTGGGCGTCCGAGATCCGGTTCCGTGCCGAGGCGAAGGCGGGAGAGCTTCTCCGCAAGATGGAGAAGACCGGCGAGCGGAGATCGAAGAAGGCTGGTCGACCTCGAAAAAGTGTTGCCGGTCGCGACACTTCCGTAAAGCTTCACGATCTCGGGATTAGTCGCTCGCAGTCGTGGCGCTGGCAGGAGCTTGGCGAGCGTCCCCGAGCCGACCCGAGAGAAGTATCTCGCAAAGCGTCGAGCGAGCAAGAGGTCGGCGACGAGCCGAGACACCTCCCTCGGGCGAGGACTCACCAACCCGACCAAGCGGGCGGCGCTAGGCGCGTTTCGTACCCCAGATGATGCGATCCACGCTCAGCGGGCCGGAGCCGCGTGTCGCGAAGTAGAGGAAGATGAAGCAATACAGTACCGCTGGTTCCCCGCCGTTCACGACGGGCCAGAACCCACGCGGGGCGTGCGAGAGGAAATAAGCGACCGCCATCTGACCGCTCGTCAGGAAGGCGACCCAGGGCGTGTACAGCCCGAGCATGATCAGCCCACCGCCAACAAACTCGATGATGCCAGCCAACCCTGGGACAGAGATCAGGTCGACGGCCTCGTCTCGTCCGAGGACCGCGAACAGCTTTTGCGCGCCGTGTTGGGCGAAGACAAACCCGACGATGATTCGGGTGATCGAGTAGATCACGTCTGAGAACGACTTCAAAGGTTTCACGGTTACGGCCTCCAGTCTCGTATCTGATTCGTCCCTCGCCATCCACCGGCATTCTACCCGGCGAACGACGTCGCCATCGACGAAAATCTGAGCGTGACGTGGCGCGATCCCGAGGCGGTGTGTCGGCGGGTGGCTGCCCAGCGCGCCGGACACCTAGCGGCCGAAATATCCTAAGAGCTTGGCCTTGATAATCCGGGTTCTCCGACGCAGCAGATAGAGCACCAGCAGTACGCCGATGGCGGCAATCAGTAGGCCATTGACTCCAAAGAACATGACCGATCCTCATTCTCCGAGATCGGAGTACAAGTACTACGTCGATCGGAACTCGCGCTCTGGCGCCCCCCAGGTCCGGCGAAACTTCACGCCGTCGTGAGATTGTTGCAGGAAGAACAGAGGGGGCCATCCTAGCAGTCCTAGGGACCTGTTCGCCCGCGCTCGCCCGTCGTCTACAATCAAACGAAGGTGATGCAACCCAAGCTGACTCGGCCGAAGCGAGGCAGGCGGTTGCGACGGAAGGATCGTCGCCCCGGGACGCTCCAGCCAGCCCCGACCTCGTCAGCGGTTCAACAAGACGCCCCAGCCAAGGGGAGCCGAGAGGACACGGTCGCCGAGCTGGAGGAGATGCTCCGCAACGTGTGCGGCACGAAGACGCCTGCGCTGGCGTATGCCTTGGCGTCTCAGCTCGGGAGCCTCCTCGTCTGGAACCGGCCCGACCCCAAGCGCGGTGGCCTAGACTTCCTAACCACCCCCGCGGCGTTTCTGGCAGAGCTCAGCCCCAAGACGGGCGTGGAAGCATTGCTGGCGGTCCAGATGATCGGCGTGCATGAGGCCGCCACGGCGTTTCTGCGTCGCGCACAACCCGACAAGGGCACGGGCGATGAGGCCGACAAGAACGTCAACAGAGCGGTTCGGTTGATGCGCCTGTTCAACGACCATATCGGGATGCTGGCGAAGCTGAAGGGCACTGCCAGCCAGCAGAAGGTCACGGTGGAACACGTCCACGTTCACGAAGGTGGCCAAGCGATTGTCGGGGCCGTCAAGTGCGACGAAGGAGCAACCAGACGAAGAGGGGAGGGGGGATGGCGACTGAACTCGTCCAGACACCCCCTGAGCCGCGACGTGGCTGGCTCCGACATGGCAACCCGCCAGGTGACCTCTCGAAGGCGCCGCGCTGCGGGGCCAAGACCCGGCGCGGGACCGCTTGTCAGTGTCCGGCGATGAAGAACGGACGCTGTCGATTGCACGGTGGCCTGAGCACGGGCCCCAAGACCCCGGAGGGCATCGAGCGCATCCGACGCGCCGCCACGAAGCACGGCCGCTACTCGCAGGCTGCCAAGGCCGAACGTCGGCACCTGTCGCAGCTACTGAAGGACTGCCGGGCGGTGCTGACGCAGCTACGCGACTGACGGATCACCCCGTTGAGTGGTGTGGACGCTGCCGTCCCTATTGGCGGGCTAGAGCGCGAAGGCTCGTGCGGGAACTGCGGGCCGCGATTGACGTGCTGGACGCGCTCGGGATCTAGCTCAACGACTCCTAGGGCGGGCCGCAGTCGGCACCGACAGTCGTCCTCTCAAGTGACCCACGCGTTAGATGTCGGCGGCCGGCGGCGGTCGGACACCGTCCCAAAAAATTGAACTTCACGACAAAATGAAAGTGCTCAAACTCCTGTGTCGGCACTTCAAGCTGGCCAATGAAGGGCTCCGGCTGTCGGTGGACGACGAAATACTCGCTCGGCTCCATGCGCGCCGAGAACGCGCCAGTGCTCTTAGCCACGCCACGGGCTGACCCCCGTCCTATCCGAATATTGGGCCGCCGCGAATCCGGAATCGCCGAAGGCTGGGGTCGGCCAGTCGAGCTCGACCAACTCTTCATCTACATGCAGAT
>JAKZVK010000072.1:0-6244 GCA_047516085.1 Bryobacterales bacterium | reverse complement strand
CGGTGGCATGGCGACGTTGCACGTGGACGCAGCGTTGTCGAACTTCCTGGTGCAAGAGATCTGCAGCGGCGTCGAACCGACGCGCAAGGAGAAGATCTGGGAAGAGTGGCTCGGTTTCCCGGCCATGCGCATGGTGGATGGTTATTTCCCGTTGCCGGAGAAGCCCGGCCTGGGATTCGAGCTGACCGAGCAGGCGTTGGCGAAGTATCCGTTCGAGGGGACCCGTCCGATGGCTCGCGTCTATCACGAAGACGGTTCCGTGGCGGCGTGGTGAGCGCTTCCGTCGATAACTTTTTGCTGATCGGTTGCGGCTATACCGGCAAGCGCGTCGCACGCCGACTGCTTGCACGCGGCGGCAAAGTCATCGCCACGGCGAAAGACCCCGCGGCGCTCGCCGACCTCGAAGCCTTGGGTGCGAATCTGCTCGCGTTGGATGTCGTGCGGGAAGACACGGTCCGCAACTTGGCCGGCACGGTCTTGCCGGGTGCACGCGTGCTTATTTCGGTACCCACGATCAAGTTCGGCGACCGTCTGCTCGATCCGACGTCGCGGTTGACCGAAGCGCTCGGCGACCGCCCGACGCGGGTGGTCTATCTATCCACGACCGGCGTGTACGGCAAGACGTCGGAGGTCGATGAGCATACGCCCGTCGCGCCGCTCACCGAGCGGCAGCGGCTGCGGGTCACGGCCGAGCAAGCCGTCGCCGCGGGGCCGTGGCCGGCGCTCATCCTGCGTCCGGCCGCGATTTACGGTCCCGGACGCGGCGTGCATGTCGCCATGCGGGAAGGACGCTACAGGCTGGTCGGCGACGGCGCCAACTTGGTCTCCCGGATTCACGTCGATGACCTCGCGACCCACGCCGAGAAGGCGTTGCTCAACGATGCCACCGGTGCGTACCCGGTCGCCGACGACCGCGCGTGCCCTTCGCGCGAGATTGCCGCCTTCTGCGCCGAACTCCTTGACTTGCCGCTGCCGCCGTCTGTCACAGCGGCGGAAGTGACTGAGACTCGTCGCGCCGACCGCCGCGTGGACGGCAGCGCGATTCGGCGACGGCTCAGCATCGAGTTGCGTCACCCGTCGTATCGCGACGGAATCCCAGCAGCGCTGGAGGAAGAGTGAGAACACGGCCAGGCTTTTTTGGAGAAGCCCCTATAAGCCAATCGGAGCCGCAGGCGGGAGCCCGCGTTGAGGCCCCGCGACCGGGCGGGGAATCGCTGGCCGCGCGACGCTGCGCGGCCTCTTGCCGAAGCCGATTCGCCTCGCAACATCTCAACGCAAGCGCCCGCTCGCGACGCTCTGAGGAGTCGGATACGGGTGGCCCGGAGCTGAGCGCGGACGTCGGTTGGGGACCGATCACTTGCAGAGCATCTACCGGAAGGCACGAGCCTGCCGGCGGCGAAAGCGAACAACCGGGTCGGATGGAGGAGGCTGGCAGCACGATTCCCCAGAGAGGTATCGGTAGCTGCCAACCCGGCCGCCCGTTTCGCCACCGGACAGGACGGAGGAAATGGACCGCCATTCAAGCCCCGCCTCTCAGCGGGGCTCCTTCCACTCCCTACTAATTTCAGACGTATTGCAGGCGCGTTGGTTTCTCTGGTTGGGGTTGAAAGTCGTAGGGCCTGTCCCACCGTGAGCATTCACCCGGAAGCCATCTCGAGTGCCAGAGCCACCGAAGTGCCGAATGCAGCACGCTCCGCCCGTACACTTGTAGGCGGCGGGCCTGGGCGCTTTCTTTGACTTGGCCGGTGTGCTTGCTCTACGCTGAAGGCCGCCAAACTTGGTTTGCAGCGCCTCACGGAGATTGCCATGAATCGTCGAAGCTTCCTCAATCGAACCGCCGCCGCCACGACGGCTCTCTCGGCGTCGCGCGTACGCGGAGCCAACGACCGCATCGGTATCGGCACGATCGGCACCGGCGGCCGCGGGCGCACGCTGACGCGTTATTTCAAAGAGGCCGCGAGCGCCGACACCCGCGCCGTGTGCGACATATACGACGAAAACCGGCAGCTCGGCGCCGAGACGGCAGGCACGAACACCAAGACCTACAAAGAGTACGAGCGCCTACTCGAGGACAAAGACATCGACGCCGTGATCGTCGCGACGCCCGACCATTGGCACGCCCGGATGACGATCGATGCTTGCGAAGCGGGCAAGGACGTCTACGTCGAGAAGCCCATGTGCCACACCGTCGGCGAGGCCTTCCAGATGATCGACGCCGTCCGGCGCACCAAGCGTGTCGTCCAAGTCGGGACCCAACGCCGCAGCTATGACCTGTTTCGCGAAGGTAAGAAGGTCATGGAGTCAGGGCAGCTTGGCGACGTGAAACTGGTCAATTCGTGGTGGTACAGCAACGTCACCCGACCGCGCGAGCCCAAAGTCAACGGCGAGGTCAACTGGCAACGCTGGCTCGGGACTTCCCCTCAGCGCGAGTTCGACCCCTTCCGCTTCCGCAACTGGTACTGGTTTCACGACTATTCCGGCGGGCTCACGGTGGGCCAAGGCGCGCACATTCTCGATTGCATCAACTGGTACATGAACGCGAAGTTTCCGGCGGCGGTGACCTGTGTTGGAACGCCGTCTGACGTGCCGGGCCTCGAGATCCCGCAGACCACCAACATCACCGTCGAATACCCTGAGGGCTTTCTGGCGGTCTTCACCCTCGGGTACAAACACATGCGCTACCATCGCGCCCACGATCAGATGAAGCAGTTTTGCGGCAGCGCGGCGCGCTTCGACGTATCTCGCGAGTCACACGTTCTGTATCCGCAGACGGGTGAACTGGAAGTGAAGCCGTCGTACGAACTCTTACGCTATGGCACCTGGGGACGCTCAACGACTCAGCACGTCGAGAACTTCCTTGCCTCGGTGAAGTCACGGCAAGACCCGAACGCGCCCGTCGAGGCCGGCGCTTACACGGCCGTCTCGCTGGCAATGGCAATGGAGTCACTGCGCAGCGGCAAGCGCATGCGCTTCAACCAAGCCGAGAAGCGCATGGAAGGCTGAACACCTCGCCTCCGACGCCGCTTGCGAGCCGGGTGGGGGCGTCAGTGCTACTCCTGTATCGCACTCGCGCAGGGACTCCAGGCGAGAACGAACAGAACCTCGCGGGAGCTAAATTAGTTATCCCGCCGTCCTTGATGGATTAAGTCGACAATCTCATCCCTGGAGAGCCCAAGGTCTACTCCTGTTACATCCAGACGGGACTTGGTGGTCTTCTCCGGCCTCAGTACGAACGCCTGGCCATCTTTTCTGCGGATCTTAACGGACCCGGTTTGCCGCGCCTCTTCCAACAAGGCCGCAAGCCTTTGCCGAGCCTCCGAGTAGGTGTACACTCTCACCGGTTCACCTCAAGCACGTCAAGACCCAGTCGGCGTGCCGCTTCGACAAGGCCGCGGTCAAAGCCGACTTCTCCCGTGACGCCCACTAGAGCGGTTTCACAGATGACGTAAACCGCATCCGAAGATGCTTTCGCTATAAGCTAGCGCGTCGATGCTAGGCAGCCCCAAGAGTTGTCTATTCTATTCCTGAAAATGCTCTAGACACAACTACATGTTGCGGTCGGTCGGGCAGGCGGGCACGGCATGCCGTGCCCCTACTTCACGATTCGCGCACTTCTCGGTTTTACCACAGGCTGCTCGGAGCAGACCCTCATCCAGATTCATCTGTGTTTATCTGTGTTCATCTACGGTTCCCGAGCATAAGGCCATTCGTGAGGGAGACCCGGGCGTAGTTTCCTCAAGATTCGGACGCTACCCTGACCGGGGGACCCCGCAGTACACGGGATATACTAGTCCTGAGGAAGCATGGCCTCGCCAAGCTCCCGCCCCCTTCTCTATATGACCTCGACCGGCCGCTCGCTCCTGTTCGTCGCCGCCATCCTCGTGATCTCGGTCTTCGTCGGAGGCCGCTACGGGCCCAGCATCGGCAGCGCTGCAACAGCCCATAAGCAGGATGCAGTGGAAACGGAAGTCGCCGAGATGGCCGAGGCGATTGCGATCCTCGAGCGCGAGTACGCGGAAGATGGCGACTTCGAGAGCGCCCTCTACAACGGGGCGATCCCGGCCATGCTGCAGCGCCTCGATCCGCACTCTATGTTCTTCGAGCCCAAGGCGTTCGAGCGGCTGCGCGAGGACCAGCGCGGCAGCTACGCCGGCGTGGGGATGCTCATTAAGCAGTACGGCGAGGAGACGATCGTCGACTACCCCTTCCCGAAAACGCCGGCCTTTCGCGCAGGCATCCGGCCGGGCGATGTGATCGCCTCGATCGACGGCGAGTCCGCTCGGGAACTCACCGTCGATCAAGTCGCCCTCAACGTTCGTGGCCTTGAGGGGACGACAGTGCGCGTTGGGGTGCGTCGCGAAGGAGTCGAGGATCTGATTGAAGTGAGCCTCGTGCGCGCAAGCATTCCACGCGCCAGCGTACCGCTCGCCTTCTACATCGACCCAGGCGTCGCCTACGTTCGCATCGACAGCTTCAACGAGACGACGGCCGACGAGATCGACAAGATTCTCGGCGAGTTCGAGAAGCAGGATCTGCGAGGGCTGCTGTTGGATCTGCGTGACAACCAAGGCGGATTGCTGTCGGCGGGCGTCCACGTTACGGAGCGCTTCCTCGATCGTGGGCAGAGCATCGTGTCGCACCACGGCCGCGCATCCCAAGAGCGAGCCTACGAGGCGAAGCGCCGGGGCGCTCGGGCGCAGTATCCAATGGTCGTCCTTGCCAACTGCCACTCGGCCTCGGCTTCGGAGATTGTGGCCGGGGCGTTGCAGGACCACGATCGCGCGCTGGTCGTGGGCTCGAACACGTTTGGTAAAGGGCTGGTGCAGGCCGTTTACAATCTTTCGGGCACGGCGGGGCTGGTGCTGACGACCGCACGCTACTACACGCCGAGCGGCCGGCTGATTCAGCGGCCGTACGACGGCGTGGTTCCGGCCAGCTACTTTGACGACCCTTGCAGCGACTCCTATCGCCCTCCCAAGCTTGACCCCAGGCTGACCGATCTTGGAAGGCAGGTCTACGGCGGTGGTGGCATCGCGCCCGATGTTGAGTTACCGGAACTGCGGCGTACCGAGTTCCAGCGTGGATTCCAGATGCGCCGCGCCTTTGAGGGTTACGCCCAGCGTTACTGCCTGGCGGAGGAAGACCTGAGGTCCGGATGGCAACCGGGGCGGGCGGACTTCGATGCCTTCGAGGCCTATTTGACTGAGCGGACGATCCCTTACACCCGCCAAGAACTCGCTGCCGAAGCGAGCTGGGTCAACCGTGAACTCAAGAAGCACATCTACATCGCGTGCTTCGATATCGACAAGGGCCTACGCGCGGAGGCTGAACTCGACCCGGCCGTCCGCCAAGCGGTCGATCTACTTCCTGAAGCGGCCCAGCTCCTCGACCGCGTCACGGAATCGCTTGCGCAAAAGCGCTAAGAGTCGCTTGCACAAAAGCGCTACGGCTGACCGAAAGGACGGGTCCGGGGCCTGCGCCGCGCTTGGTCCGGCTGAGCTTATTGTGATCGGCAAATGAAACGGTTACGGAGGAACTCCCTCAGGGCAGCCGTGCCGGCGCTCGTACTTGTAGGAATGCTTGTAGGAATGTCGCCTGAAGGAATGTCGTCCGCTGCGATTGGGACACAAGAGGTCATGGTCCCCATGCGGGACGGCGTGAAGCTACGGACCAAGATCGTCCGGCCCGGCTCAGGCAGCTTTCCTGTGGTGCTGACCCGCGGGTATGACACCGACTTTTGGGGAGGCATCTCAGACCGTTTCGTCGAGGCGGGCTACGTCTTCGTGGGGCAGGCCGCCCGCGGCCACCTTGGCTCGGAAGGCGACCAAGGCATGGACAACCGCTTCTTCGATGATGCGGAGGACGGCTATGACGGCATCGATTGGGTCAGTCGCCAACCGTGGTGCGACGGCCGGATTGCCATGTACGGCAGTTCATACTACGGCGCCACACAATGGTTGGCCGCACCGGAAGGGCACCCGAACCTGAAGGCCATCGTCCCTCAGAACGTCAACCCCGACCTCTGGCAGCGCGCCTATCGCGATCACGGCGCCCTCCAACTTGCGCACACGGCTCGGCGCATCCACGACTACTCGCCTGAGGCTAAGGGATCGTAACGAAATAACATTTCCATATCATAGTGGTTTGACCTATCCTGGAGAGGATGATAGACGTCGCTGCAATCAGACGGCGTTTTGCGGCAGTACGCGGAGTTCTGGATGAGCGGTCGCGACGACTGGTGGCC
>JAKZVK010000071.1:0-7492 GCA_047516085.1 Bryobacterales bacterium | reverse complement strand
TGCAGCCACTGGGCGATGAAGAGGCGCCGCCCATCCCGTTGTCGGAAGGCGCCCTGTGGCGCGTCGGACGCGCCGCGAAGAACGAGATCGTCGTCAAAGACCAGATGGTCTCACGGTCTCACGCGATGATTCAGAGGGCTTCCGAGGATGAGTATGTCCTCATCGATCTGGGCAGCCGCAACGGCGCCTACGTCAACGGCCAACGGGTCTGTGTGCCGGTTCCGCTCAAGAACGGCGACCGCATCACTTTCGGACGGGAAGAGTTCCTTTTCCTTCATCTTCGTTCTGAGCGAGCTTCCTCGGTAGAGGAGGAGGAAAACGACACCCGCACCCGGTTGATGTACTCGATGCAGTGGATCACGGTGTTGGTCGTCGATATCCGGGATTTCACCGGGCTCTCGCGGCACCTCGACGAAGCGTTGCTTGCCCAGACGGTGGGTACCTGGATCGGGAAGTCGGGCGCCATCTTGCAGCAATCCGGCAGCTGGAGCCAGAAATATATCGGCGACGCCATCATGGCCGTCTGGGTCCATGGGCGCGATACGCACGAGGCCAACCGGCCCTCGTTGGCGCTGGGGGCGCTGGGGGCGATCGTAGAGGTGACCGAAGGACTCCAGCAACAGTTCGAGCTGTCTGATCCGGTTCTCATCGGCGCAGGCATTAACACCGGCGTCGCATCACTTGGCAACGTGGGAAGCGCAGCCGCATCGGACTACACAGCCCTGGGAGACTGCGTCACGCGAGCTTTTCGGCTGGAAACCGCAACTCGGTTGGTCGACGCCGACCTCTTGATCGGGCCGGAAACCTACTCGGAACTACAGCGGGCTTCGGCGAACTTGGAGTTGTTTGATACCCTAACCGTTGCGCTCAAGGGTTATGATCGGCCGGTTCATTGTCACGGCCTAACCTTCGACCAGCTACCCGCGCTGGTAGCGGGCATGAGCACGGTGAATGAGGGTGATACCGCAATCTGACAAGCCTGACGCGACCCAGGGATAGTGAAGCTCATGAGTTCCGACGGCAAATTGCGGGTCAAGTTCTGGGGGGTACGAGGTTCCATCCCAACCCCGCGTGCGTGCAACCTGGGTTATGGCGGCAATACCACCTGCGTAGAGTTTCGTATTGGCAACCAAACACCCCTCGTCATCGACGCCGGCTCGGGTATCGTTCCGCTCGGGGAGGCGCTGGACGAAGAGTTCGGCCCAGCCTCGTTCAGAGTGGACATTCTTTTCACCCACTTTCATTGGGACCACATCCAGGGCCTTCCCTTCTTGGCCGGCCTCTATCGCGAGCAGGGGCAGTGCGAGCTGTATTCGACGCTGCCCGCCGACGAGCTGCGGCACGTGCTCGAAGGGCAGATGGCGAGCCCATACTTCCCGGCACAAGTTCCGACGCCGCCTCAGGTTCTCTGCCACGAGGTTCCGGTTGACGGCTACCGAAACGCCCTGTTGACGGCGAAGCCCTTTCCGCTACGCCACCCCGACCCGACGTCCGGATATCGCATCGAGACCGCCCGGGGCGTGGTCGTGCATGCGAGCGATCATGAGCACGGGGACGCTGAATACGACCGCGTCCTCAGGGAAAATGCGGCAGGCGCGGACATTCTCATCTACGATGCTCAATACACGCTGGAGGAGTACGAGGCGCGCCGGGGATGGGGCCACGGCACCTGGGTGGAAGCAACTCACGTTGCGCGCGACGCGGGTGTCAAGCAACTCGTGCTGTTCCACCACGACCCAAGCCACGACGACGACTTCATCGACGACCTTGTCGAGAAGGCCCGTGCCGAGTTCCCAAACACGATTGCCGCCCGCGAAGGCGAAAGCCTTGTGCTGTAGCCGGCAGACGTCTTCCAGTCGGAGCCGGGTGCGTGAGCCCGGGTGGAGAGGCCGGGAGGACGACAGAGCCGCTGCAGGACCCTTTCGAGACTCGAAGCAGATCAACGCAAGCTGACGCTTGCGGCTCTGAGTGGCGGTCAGCAGCAGCCAAGTCGCCGACGTGGCATGGCCCGCCCCGGCATGCCGTCAGTTGCTGTCGCCAGACGGCAGCTCTTGAGCTTGGGTGGCTGCGGACGACTTCCAGTGGTCGGGAAGCTGCAAGACATACGCTGTGGGTACCGGCTCAGGGTGGCTCTCGTGGACCATCACCAGGCTCTGCCCCGGCTCGAACCAACTCAGTCCTTCCCAGTTGACGCCCGTGAGCCTTTTGCCGACGATAACGTCAAGGTCGAGGCGTTCGCCAATCCTCTCACCCTTCGCCGAGAAGCGCTGGAGCCAGTGGTGCTCGTAGGTGGGACGGTCGACGGAATTCATCGACGAAAGCAGCGTAATGAAACCCCACGCGCCATCGGGCTGGCGATGCCAAACCAGATCGGGCGCACGGAAGCGTTGAGCCCGGGGTCCGCGCCCCCGAGGAACCGGCACGTCGAGCATCACGAAGTTCGTGCCGCGCACCTGAATGCCGTCCTCGCCCGATGCGAGCGAGTGAATCTGCACGACCGGCTGCAGAGCCTGACGGCCGATGCGGGACCGCAGTTGTTCCGGCACCTGGTAGTACTCGGGGTAACCGCCCTCCCACAAAACCGCTACGAGCGAGCCGTTGTTCTTGACGGGCCGCACCGCCAGCCCTTCGAGGCCGCGCTTGCCGAACTCGCTGAGCGGGGCGCCATAGTCGGCGATCATGCCGTTCTCGCCGAATAGGGCGCGGAGACGCTCCGACAACACGACCACGCGGCCGTCGGACAGTACATTGATCGCCTCCAGGTCGGTTGCCATCGAGGCATACGGAAGCGGCACGCGCGTCAAGCGTTCGGGCGTGAGGCGGATCAGCGGGCCTTGCTCCCCTGCCAAAGCGAACCGAAAATAGGCCCCGTTTTGTGAATCGTCCACGATGAGAAGGTCATTGCCCAGACGCGTGATGCCCGAGGCTTCGCGAATCGGAACCGACTCGGCTCTGCCCGCGCCGATCAGCACGAGAGAGACGCCGAGCGTTTGCAGTAGTTGGGTCGTAACCTTCACTGACGCCCCCATTTTACAGGACGCTCGACGGAACGCCCCAGGACCCCACGCCGCGGGCGGCGTCTTGGCCGCGCAAAGGCGGATTCAACAATCAATGAGCGGGAGGGCTGGCACCGACGCCGAGCTGCGAAGCACCTGAATGGGTCTGCTAGAATCGTCGATTCTCTCAGGGGAGCCCTGCCAGTGAAGACGGTGGAATGGATTCTCAGGATTGCCTTGTTCGGCGAGTTCTTGGGACACGGGATCTTTGCTTTTCGGGCCGCTCCCCATTTTCAGCAGTTGATGGCCGGCGCTCTTGGCATTACTCCCGAGACGGTCGCCGCGATTCTGCCGGTGATCGGCGTCATCGACTTCGTCGTCGCCGCCCTGGCCCTAGCGAAACCAATCCGGATCGTGTTGCTCTACGCCTCGGTGTGGGGCTTGTTGACCGGGCTGGCACGGCCCCTAGCCGGAATGGAGATCTGGGCCTTCGTCGAACGCTGGCCAAATTGGGGCGTGCCGCTTGCGCTGCTGTACGTGCGCGGTTTCCCCCGAGCGCGCAGAGATTGGTTTCGATAGCCGCCTCTCACACCGACAGATGCCGCCGCCGGTTCGGGCCACACGCAACACCGTGATATGATCCCTCGCATGCGCGGCGCTGCGTTGTTTCTCGTTGCTCTTCTCGCCTCATCCCTAACAGCCCCGGGGCAGCACTTGCCCTACGAGATGGTGGTGAACGCCGACCATCACGGGCTGGCCCATCAGGGCACATTCGACCTGCACCCCAATGGGCCGATCACCTACGTGTGGAATACCTACCGGGCGAATCACGAGCGGGTCTACTCCACGCGCTTCGAGAACGGGCGGCGGGCCCACGCGCAGGAGCTAACCGCCGGCGTCGGCATCTACTACCAGCCCGTGTTCGTCGCGACCGATGCGCGATCCGGCTGGGCGTTTTGGCAGGTGGAGCGCACCGGGCAGTGGAGCATTATCGGCAGACGATTGGACGACGGCTTCTGGCAGCCGATTGAAACGATCAGCCCGCGTGGCCAAGCCTCACTCTTTCCTGCCGCCACGGTCTATGACGGCAAAGTTGCTGTGGCGTGGGAAGACCACTCGAGTGAGCCGCAACGGATCCAGGTCCGAGTATGGGATGGACGGCGTTGGCAAGCGGCGGCAACGGTGTCCGGCCCACGCAAACCTGCCTACCGGCCGGCCTTGGCCGCCACGGGGCTGGCCGCCGCGGGCGCCGATGAGCTTTGGTCGTTTTGGGATCAGTACGAAGGATTGAACTATGCCGTCTACGGGAGACGCGTGGCTCCGGATCACGGGCCGATCGAGCGCCTCTCGCCGCCCGGCAAAAGCTGCCTCAAACCCACGGCCGTCTACGGCGCGGACACCGGCTTGGTCGCCGCTTGGGTCGCGAACATCGACGTCATGGGTGGCGAGGGCGCCATCGACCAGTGGAACACGCTCCAAGGCGCGCGCCGGGAGAACGGCACGTGGAAGGTCTTCGAGACGGACGGCACGGCGGATCTGGCCGACCTCAGCCACGGCCTGCTCTTCCCCATGGAGCCCGAGCCGGGAATTGTCACCGGATATTCGGGCCGCCGCCGTCACCCGACGCTGGTCGAGGATGCGGGCCGGGTCTGGCTGCTGTGGGAACACAAGATGGTCATTCATCGCAGCACCGAACCGGGCGAGCTGTTCGGCATGCGGTTTGACGGGACGCGGTGGTCCAAGGCGCAGCGCGTTCATTCCGGGCTGATTCAATATGAAGTGCCCACGAGCCGCCGAGCTGTCGGTGGAGAGCTGACGATTCTCGGCCTCGATCGGCAGCACAGCTACCGAACCTCGCGCGTCGAACTCGGAAAGGCGGCGCCCATCCGCGTGCCGTCGAGCGTCGCGGGCTGGAAACCGCAAGAGCTTCCGCTGCGCGATTTCGGTCCGCGGCGTTCGGTCGAAATCGATGGCAAAACCCACCACCTGTACTGGGGTGATCTGCACGTTCACAGTGCTCTCACGCAGGACGCCGAGGGTGAGCCCGACGAGTTACTGCACTATGCGCGCGACAAGGCCAAGATCGACGTCATGGTGATGCAGGAAAACGATGCATCGTCATGGCTCGACGCCGGGGCGCAAGGCGCGTATCGAGGCGGCATGTTGCCGGAGGCGTGGTACCGCGTAGGCGTCTACCTTAGCCGCAAGTACACCGAGCCGGGTGGCTTCGTCGCACTGCCGGGATGGGAGTGGTCGCACCGGACCGACGACAAGCGCCCGAACCATCGGACCGTCATTTTTGCCGGCGATGACACACCGCTCGTGCGCCACGCCGAGAACGAAGGCGACTTCGACGAACTTTGTGATCAAGTCGAAGCAGCCGGCGGCGTGATGAACACCCAGCACCCGCACTTCCAGCTCGTGCGGCGGCCGTGCGATGGGAACATCGAGGTCGCTTCGGGCTGGGGCGTCTTCATCAATCGGCCGGAGAAGATTCACCGTGACCTGTCCGCGCGGTTCAAGGTGGGATTCGTGGCCACGAGCGACGGGCACCGCCGCGACCCGGGCACCGGCGGCGGCTTGACCGGGATCTATGCGCCGGAGTTGACGCCACAAGCGATTGTTAACGCGCTCAAAGCCCACCGGGTGTTCGCGACGAACGGCTCACGCATCGAGATCGACGCGCGCGCCAACGGAATCTTCATGGGCCGCGATGTCGCGACCGGCGACGAGGTGGAACTCACGCTCGATGTGCGAACGCCGCGCCCGATCGTGCGTGTGGTGTTGGTCAGGGATGGTGACGAGATTCTGGTGGTACGCGGTGAGGGCCGCAGGTCATTGCAGCAAGCCCACGTCGATCGACCCTCGGATGGTTTCCACTGGTATTACTGGCGGATCGAACAAGAAGGCGTCTCGCCTGACTACCCGGGCAACTTGAAAGTCGCCGAAGGCCACCTGGCGTGGTCGAGCCCGCACCGGGTTTACGTCAATGAGTAGCTAGCGGCTACTTTGTCGGGATCAGACCCTGCTCAGCCCAGAGATCCAACTGCTTGCGCAGGGTCTGAAAGAGGTTAGCTGGTACGGCAGCCTTAAGTCCCTGTAATGAACCCGAGAAAGCGATAACGCGACTAACCGAGAGGTGTCATCGGGGTCTTTCGTCCTCGATGCTACAGTAGGGATAGCATGCCAAAGACGGCTAAGCGCGCAAGCATTTCGAAAGCCAAGCCACGGCCGGTTCGAGGGGATGTTGGCCAGGAGTCCGCACGGAGCCCACAGCCCGCGGATCGTCGCAAAGCGCCCGCCGGCGCCACCCGACTCACAGAAGACGAAGCTGACGTAATCATCTCCAAGCGGCGGGAAGAGAACGAGGAGTGGATACCTTGGGAAAAGGTGGAGGCCGAGCTCCGCAAGGAATGACCGTGCAAGAGTACTCTCCCCGTTGGCGAACTATTCAGCATGTGGGACACGAAGCTTGTCGCATCCGCGCGCCAAGAGTTGAAGGGGCTATCAAAGGCCCGTAAGCAAGAAGCCACCGAGATTATTCGAGGCCTCGCCGAGGACCCATTCCCGCCTGACAGCAAGGCGCTACGTGGTTTCCGAGACTACTATCGGGTTGCGTTCGGTGGACGCCGCTACCGGATCGTCTACCGCGTACTCGAACAGAGCAGAATCGTACTCGTTACCCGCATTCGAAAACGAGCGGATGTATACGAGGGTCTGTGATGCGGGAGGTAAACTCCTGCTAGTGCGCATGCACGCCCCGTATCTGGCTTTATCGACCGATAGAATCGCTTCGGTCAACTGATCATCGTACCCTTGAACCCATGGAGCACAAACACACCAACGCCCTCGTCGACGAGACGAGCCCGTATCTCCTTCAGCACGCGCACAATCCGGTCGCCTGGAACCCCTGGGGCGAAGAGGCCCTCGCGCGCGCACGGGCCGAAAGCAAGATCATCTTCCTGAGCATCGGATACGCCGCCTGCCACTGGTGTCACGTCATGGAGCACGAGAGCTTCGAGGATGAGGAGGTGGCCGAGGTCCTCAATCGCGACTTTGTTTCGATCAAGGTCGATCGCGAGGAGCGGCCTGATCTCGACGAGATCTACATGAGCGCCACCATGCTCTACTCCGGAGGTCACGGCGGTTGGCCGATGAGCGTTTTCCTGGCGCCCGATCTCAAGCCGGTCTATGCCGGGACGTATTTCCCAAAGGAAAACCAGTTCGGCCGACCCGGCTTCAAAACCGTACTGGGCCAAGTCGCGGCGGCTTGGAAAGAGCGCGGGCCGGAGATCGCCGCCGAGAGCGGCAAAATCGTCGCGACCCTCAAGCAGATCCACGGGGCGGGCGAGGCCGGAGATATCTTGCCGCGCGAGCGAGTGGCCGCCGCGGCCGACGAAGTCTTTCGCGCCTTCGACACCGAGCACGGCGGCATCCCCAGCGGACCGAACAAATTCCCGCCGAGCCTCGCCGTCGATTTGCTGTTGCGTGAATAC
>JAKZVK010000070.1:0-5205 GCA_047516085.1 Bryobacterales bacterium | reverse complement strand
CCAGCGTCCACAAAGGAAAGGACTGGAGTTTGCCATACTGGATGGGCGCAAAGCAATGATAGCGGTTTTCCTCACACTGCTTCTGATTACGGGCGTCGCGGACGCGCAGACCAGCAAGCGCAAGCGCACCGGCGCAAAGCCGGCCGCCGCGGAGGTGCAAGCCCCGGCGGAGAAGCCCAAGAACAACGACCCCTACCCTCTGCGAGAGATCCGCATCATCGGCAACCAAAACTTTCCAACCGATGAGATCATCGCCGTCACTGAACTCGAAATCGGCCAGGAGGTCCGTCCGTACGACTTCGAGAGGGCCGGGCGGAAGCTCGAGCGGACCGGGGTCTTCGATTCATGGGAGTTTAGTTGGGGGCCCAAGGACGATGGGTACGCGGTTACCTACACCGTCGCGGAGGTCGTCGAGTTGTACCCAGTGCGCTTCGAGGGTTTCGGTGTCACCGAGGAGGAGCTCTCCGCCACGCTGCGGAAGCAGATTCCCCTGTTCGGCCCTAAAGTTCCACCCACCGGGCTGATGGTCCGGCGCATCGGAAACGTGCTGCAAGAGTATTGGCGTTCGATGGGCAAGGAAACGAAGATCGTCGGACGCCTGGATTCCCGGTCGGCCGACGAGTTCGAGATGCTCTTCCAACCCCAAGAGACGATCCGGACGATCGCCTTCGTCAAGTTTGAGAACGCCGGTGTCATTCCCACTCTCGACTTGCAGCGGGAGTTCAACCAAGTCGCGATCGGCGAGGCGTACTCCGAGCGTCGGTTGCTCGAACTTCTCAAGTTCAACGTATTCCCGATGTACGCCGCGATCGGACGGCTGGAGGCGAAGTTCTGTCCGTGCCGCGCCGAGCCCGACCCCGATACCGAGGGCCTCATCGTGACCATTCCGGTCGCGGAAGGCGAGGAGTACAAGTTCGGCAAGGTCGAGCTACCGCTTACGACCGGCATCGACCCGGACGAGTTGGGCCGGATGATGCAATTCACGGCGGGCCGGCGGGCCGAGATCGGCAAAGTCCACGACACATTGCAGCGCATCGACGAGTACTTGAAGCGCCACGGTTTTCTGAAGGCACAGACGGACTTTGACGAGAACATCGACGTTGAGGCCAAGACCATCGACATCGCGCTGAGAGTCAGTCCGGGAGCACAATACAAATTCAGGAGTCTGAAGATTAGCGGGCTCAATCTGGTGGGAGAGGCCGCGCTCAAGAAGCGTTGGGGGCTGAAGGTCGGCGAACCATTCAACGCCGGCTACCCAAAGTTTTTTCTGGAACGGATCCGCGCGGAGCAGATGTTTGACAACCTCAAGAAAAGCGACTCGAAGTTGACGATCAGCGACCTTGAGCAGACGGTCGACGTGGAGTTGATCTTTAACTAGGTAAGGCGTTCGAAAGCTCAGTTACGTATCTGACAGAGGCATCCGCGATCCTGGCGGCCTCGGGCACGGCATGCCGTGCCCCTACATTGCAGGGCCCGTAGCGTGAATCTCGGTTTTGAGATCCGCGGCCTTGCTCGACGTCAAGCCTTCTTGACGCCCCGCTCACCGTCTTCCACCACGAACGAGGCTCGTGTCGAGATCGCGCCTCCCGGCCGCTCGACGAAGTCGATCACCCGATAGTCAGCGCGGCACTCGCTCTGGCTTAACGAGCAACGTACGTAGCCCCGCTGGTCGTTGAAGAAGCGAACGAAGGGGTTGTCGCGCAGCACTCCGTCGGTGTCTTCCCGTTGATCGGAGCCGTCACCGTCCGAGGCAATCGACGTGCCGACGAGTTCCGTTGCCACGATCTTCGAGCGCGGGTCGGCGAAGTCGAGGTGGAGGTCGTTCACCCAGTTGTTGTGGATATCGCCGGTGAGCACCACTGGGTTTGAAGGTTTGCCTTCATCGAGGAAACGCATGAACCGCTTCAGGGACGCATCGTAGGCGCCCCACTTGTCCATGCTCAGGATCTTGTCCCCGCCCGGCACTCGATCGAGAGGCGCCACCATCACCTGTTGCGCAATTACGTTCCACAGCGCCTCGGACCCGCCCAGCCCATCGAACAGCCACTTCTCCTGGGCCGCGCCCATGATCGTGGCAGCCGGGTTGAAGACATCCTCGCACGGCACCTTGTTGCTGTCGCCGCAAGGCTGGTCGCTGCGGTATTGACGCGTATCGAGCACGTCAAACTGTGCAAGGTTGCCGAAGACGATACGCCGGTAGATCTGCATGTCCGGGCCGCTCGGGATGGACGCCCGCCGCAGCGGCATGTGCTCGTAGTACGCCTGGTAGGCCGCCGCCCGCCGCGCCAGGAACTCGGCCCGCGGCATCGGGCCCTTCTCTTCGGGGATGTCGGAGGCGTAGTTGTTGTCAAACTCGTGATCGTCCCACGTGACGACCCAGGGAAAAGCTTCGTGGGCCGCTTGCAGGTCGGGGTCCAGGCGATACTGCGCGTAACGCCGACGATAGTCCTCAAGGGTATGCAACTCTCCGCCGAGGTGCTTGCGGGGCCGATCGTCGTCACCGGCGCCTTCGTAGATGTAATCGCCCAAGTGGATCACGAGGTCGAGGTCCTCGGCGGCCAAGTGGCGGTACGCGGTGAAATAGCCGTGCTCGTAATGCTGGCACGAGACGAAGGCGAAGTCGAGCCGGTCGAGGCCCTGGCCCAGCGCCACTGCGGTGCGGGTCCGTCCTCGCGGACTGACTTCCGATCCGGCCCGAAACTCATACCAGTACCACCGTCCCGGCTCGAGCCCATCGACCTCGACGTGAACCGAATGCGCCAACTCGGGATCTGCCGTTGCCGTGCCGCTTTGGACGACCTCGAGCATGTTGGAGTCGGCGGCAACACGCCAGTGGACTTCGTAACTTTCATTCGGCGGCAGCCCGCCGCCATCGAGCGGCTCGGTCGCGAGCCGTGTCCAGAGTACAACGCCGTCGGGCGAGGGGTCGCCCGACGCCACTCCCAACGTGAAGGGGTTTGCCGAGAACTTCGGCTCCCGCGAACACCCGCTGTGCAAGCCGAGAACAGGCAGACCCAGCAACGACGCCGCACCGGCAACAAAATCCCTGCGGTTCACGCCCCGTGGGCGCACTCCGCTCGGAAGACTCATGCTTCGCATGGATGTATCCTAGACGATGGCTGCCGTCGGCGTAAGCAATAGAACTGCGGCTGGTCGCACGTCGGGCCCAGCTCGGCCGCGCGGCAGGGGCTGCTGGGGTCAGCCATCGGCCTGCACCGAGACTGCCGTCTCTCCCATCACGGCCTTAGTAGTATGTTTCGCAAATACGGTTATGTTTCGGGTTTGCCATGTAGGGGCGGCCCCCGCGCCCGCCCGCCCAGGATGGCGGCGGATGCCCGGCTCAGATACGTGACCGTATTTATGAAACGGTGTACTTGGCGGTCCTCGGCGTCTTGTGGGAACCCAACTAGACCGCCGCCCCAATCCCGAAGATCTCGAACGCTCTAGGCGGAATGAAGGGATGGATCGTCGCGGGGGTGATGCCCTTCTTCAGCAAGCTGATCTGGTAAGCGGCGATGTTCACGTGCGGAGCAATCAATAGCGTGTGCGGTTTGGTTTCATAGCTGGGATTCTGCGAATCGGGGAACCTCGCCCGCCAGCCGTTGTTCCCTTCGTAGAAGACCGGCTCGCCCAGGCCCCAATCGAGGAAGTCTTCGGTGACCTCTTGCAGTCTGACCACGTCGAATCCTTCGGGCATGCCGACCCCCTTGAAGTATTTCAGTGACTGTTCCCAATCGATCAAGGCGACTTGGTGCGTCCAGTAATTGCGTCCGAAGTCCTCGACCAAGGGGCGGGGTCCGAAGAGTTGCTCGAAGCCCTCGGGCAGTGGCGTCGGCTCAGCCTCGGGAGGCGGCGCGTCGAGAATTCGCCACGGTTCCCAATTGAAGGGGTTCACTTGCCACCATTCGCCGCCGTACTCGGCAGGCGCCTGGACGTAGGGACCGATGGGAGCCTTCGCGAAGTCGGGCACGTCGAGGTAGCGTACCGGTCCGTCGAGCGCGTCTGATGGGACGAAGCCCAGAGCCTCGACCGGGCTGGGTGGTGCCGGGGGCGTCGGAGGCGTGGGCGTCCCGCCTCGTGTACGCGGCGGCAGGTTGAGCGACGCCGGAGGCGTGGGTGGCCCACCTCGTGCGCGCGGCGGCAGGTTGAGCGACGCCGAGCTATTCGCATGCCCTCGAAGATCGAGGGCGCGAGACGCTGCGTCCGAGGCCGTTAGTAATGCGGATGTGCTGGCGCTACTCGATGGCGGAGTGGCTACGGCAGCTTCGCTCTGGCGGAGAACCGCGGCGAACTCAATGCGGCGCTGCAGGCCGAAGTCGGCGGTCTTGAAAGCGGGGGTGGCCGTTGCCTGGGCTCCGGTTAGTTTCGCGAAGGGATCAATCATGGCTGCTCTACCTCGGGGAGTCTATCGGCGACAAGGTGACTCGGCCACAGGGCTTGCAACCGCTCGGCCAAAGCAGAGGGAGCCCCGAGCAAACGCGGGAGCGCGACAGGGAAAGGGTTTAGGCGGCCGACGCCGTTCAATGAGGTCGTCGCAGGCGCCAAAAAATTGTCTCGGTGGCACAATTGTCGCACCGGATTTCGCGTGGATCGAGGCTCCGACCGTGCCGCCGCGAAAGCCGTCTACGAGGCCGGTCGGTAGCTGCGGTATTCGCCGCGGGCGATGAGCTCGGCCGGTCCGCGCAGGACGACGTCGTCGTCGTTCCAAGTGAGGCGGAGTTTTCCGGCGGCCGTCGAGACCTCGACAGGGCTTCGGGCTCGCCCCAGCAGGATGGCTGCTACCGCCGCGCCGGTCGAACCGGTCCCCGAACTGATGGTTTCCCCGGCGCCCCGTTCCCAAAAGCGAACATCCAGGTTGTGATCGTCAAGGCGCTTGACGAAGGAGACGTTCGTGCCTGAGGGGAAGCGATCGTGCGCTTCGATGACGCGGCCGATCTGCCGCCAGTCAGGTGGGAACTCGTCCACTAGTAGGACGCACTGCGGGTTGCCGACGTTCAGCAACGTGACCTGATACTCGCCGAGCTCGGTTTGGAGGCGGCAGTCAACTTCGTCGTGACTGTACTCGGGCCGGCCCATGCTCATGTCGAACAAGAACCACGGGTCCTTTCGCTCGATGAGCCGAATCTCCTTGACGCCGGCCTGTGTCGCGATGTTCGCGGCCTTGTCACACTTCCCCTCGGAGACGAGGAAGGCTGCCACGCAGCG
>JAKZVK010000069.1:0-5291 GCA_047516085.1 Bryobacterales bacterium | reverse complement strand
TCGTCTACCGGAAGATCGCCAGCCCGACAAAGCAAAGAATCAACGTGACAACAAACGCGATCAGGCCAATCACTCGGGGGTCGAGTTGGCCGCCGTGGTAAAGCAGGCCCTGCAGCGTCATGTGGCGAGGCCCAGCCGGTTCCGTGGCGGCCTGCTCGGTTGTCGGCTTGGGACTCGGGGGCGACTTCTCGGCCACCCAGGTCTCGACGATCTTGTCGGGCAAAGGCATCTCAAAGGGGTCGGCCGTGTGAACGGGAGCGGCGTGAGCGGGAGCCGCGGCAGCGGTGGCGGCCCTGGCTCGTGGCGCGGATGCCTGCGCGGAACTCTGTGACTTCTCGAGAGCCTCGCGAAGCTGCCGGGCACTGTGGAACCGCGCATCGGGATCCTTGGCGACCGCCGTCAACACGATCGGGTCGAGTTCGGCCGGCAGGCTGGAGCGGATCTCGCTGGGCGGCGGCGGCATCGTGCGGACATGCGCCTGCATCACTTGGAACTGGCTTTTCGAATCGAACGCCTTTCGCCCGGTCAATACTTCGTAGAGCACCATTCCCAGCGAGTAGATGTCAGTGCGGGCATCGAGAGCCGTTTCGCCCTTCACCTGTTCCGGAGCGATGTAGTACATCGGACCGAGCACAGTCCCGGTGATGGTGAGTCTCGGATCATTGGCCGCCTTGGCCAACTCGAAGTCGGTAACCCTGATGACGTCCCCGGCGGCAAAGAGCAGGCACGAGGGGCTGAGGTTACGATGGACGACTCCATTCGCGTGGGCGTACTCGAGGGCCGAGAGCGCTTGGCCTATCGTGGCGAGCGCTTCGGTGAGCGGCATCGGACCGCTGCTGATCCTGTCGGCGAGCGTCTCGCCCTCGAGCCACTCCGTCGTCATCATCATCTGGCCTTCGATCTCGAAAGCGCGGTAAAACGCCGCCAGGTGAGGGTGGCTCAGCCGCTCGTGGATCTTGACTTCGCGCAGGAAGCGTTGGGTGCGTTCTTGGTCGTCACGCAGTTCCCGCGACAGAACTTTGAGCACCTCCAGCCGTCTGGCGGCCTCGTTAAAGACCTTGAACGACAGACCGGCGCTCTTGGTTTCGAGTTCTTCGAGGAACTCGTAGCCGCCGATGGTCTTGCCAAGTTCAAACGTCATGGGGTGCGCCGCCTGGAAGCCTGCGTTCATCGTAGCGTGACGGGGGCAGGCCGTCACCCTTCCGCGTGAAGAAACGGAAGCGCGGAGAAAAACCGGACGCCGCCCGCTACTGCGGGGAAGGCAAGATGCGGCCCACGGCGAAGTCGAGGCCGGCTTCGGCGATCTTGGTGGCGTAGAGCCCTACCCACTCGTCAGCCTCCGCCTGCGCCAAACGGCTCTCGGCTTGATTGAGATCAACCATGGTGCCGAGTTGCTCTCGATAACGGGCGCGCGCCAGGCGCACCGCTTCGTGAGAAGCCTGCGCCCGAATTTCCCGCAAGGGAACGGCCTGGAGCGAACCTTCCACCCGGTAGTAGGCGGAGCGGGTATCGAGGGCCACTTGCTGGCGCAGGTCTTCGAGACGGTAGTCGAGTAGCCGCAGGCGTGCTTCCGATTCTTCAATGGCGCCCTTGTATTTCCCGAAGTTGAGCATGGGAAACGCTAGCCCGGTACCGATCGCCGTCAAGTTGCCTAGCGCAAGGGAGCTGAAGCGGGCCCATCCTCCCGAGAAGAAGAATGACAACTGCGGCTTGCGCCGGCTGCGCGCCAAACGGACGGTTTCGAGCGCCGCGCCTTGCTGGGCGATCAGGGCCCGGATCTCCGGATGGTTCGCCTGCGCCTCGTCGAGAAGGAGGTCGAGCGGATCGAGCCGCGGCAGTTCGGGGGCAGCGTCGGCCACGAGCTCGAACTGTGCTTGCGAATCACCCAGGACGCGGGCCAGCGCGGCGCGCGCGACCCGTAGTGTCGTCGAAGCGTGCAGGGCGCGCAGTTGGGCTTCGGCCAGGGAGGCGCGGGCGAAGCTGAGGTCGACCTTCGACCGGATCTCGCCATCAACAAAGGCTTGCGCTTGCCGAACGGTGAGTTGCTGTCCGGCGACAGCTTCGCCAGCCGCCGCCTCGATCTTCCGGGACTGGATGACAGTGTAGAAGGCGCGTGTCACGTCGAGCACGACGGCAGCCTGGACGGCCTCGAGGTCGGTGGCCACGGCTTGGCGTCCGTACTCGAAGGCGCCTACGGTGTGTTTCGTCCTTCCGAAGTCTAACCCCGGATGGTAGATGTTGAGGCCGTTGGCGAAATTGCGATAGAACGGCGAGTTCGGCAAGCCCAGCGGTTGGACTCCGTTGAGGGCGCCGGAGAGGCCGGCCTTGGCGAGCCCGCTGCTGCTGAATTGAGGATAGTAGTCCGCGCGTGCCTGCCGCACGCGGGCGTCGGCCTCCTCGACGGCGGCTTCGGCCTCGGCGATAGCGGGGTTGTCGGAAAGCGCCAGCGAGATAGCTTGGTCGAGCGTAAGAAGAGGAGTCTGGGCATCGGCGGCGGCCAGGAAACTAGCGCATAGAAGAACTGCAAGGCCGAGTGTCTTCATCATGTGCTCCTCCTCAAAGCGCGAAACAAACCGAGCCGTGACCAGGGGCTGTGAAAAAATCGGGGACTGTCACAAGCGACAGGAGATAAGTCCCCTGTCCTCAACGGCCATCAGGTCGCGGTTGACTGTCCCCAGTATTTTTTCACAGCCCCTGAGGGAGCGGTCCGGCGCCGACCCTCCGGCTACTCAAGGGCCCCTAGCCTTCTCATGCAAGTCGCCCCTCCACGTGTCGAGAACGCCAGCGAGTCACGGGTGAACAGCAACGCCCGCGCCCTCGGTCAGGGGAGCCGCGGACGAAACCACCACCTGCTCACCGCCGGTCAGGCCCTCGACGATCTGGAGAGAACCGGCCGACTCCATGCCGATGCTGACCGCGCGGCGCCTGGCTTTGGCGTCCGCGACCACGAACAACGACGTTCCCTCGCCGCTCGACTGCACCGCCGCCGCCGGCACCGTGAGAGCATCCTCGATCCGGCGCAGCACCAATGTCACCGCGGCCGACATGCCTGGCCGCAACCGCCGGCCGCGATTCGGCAGATCGATCTCCACGCGCATCGTATGCGTGGCGGGGTCGAGCACGGCCCCGATACGAGACACGGTGGCCTCGAAGGGCTCGCCCGGGTAGCCTTCCACCTCAACGGCTGCCTCCGTACCGCGGCGGACATGAGGCGTGGCCGGCTCGGGCGCAGCAACCACAACGCGGACACGGTCGACGCGGGCAAGCGACACCAGAGGCGCCACCTGCGTTCGGGACGACGCCGCGGCCTGCACCAGCGCGCCGGGATCGACGAATCGTTCGGTGACGACACCCCTCATCGGCGCGACGATGCGAGTGTATTCTGACAAGCGGGTGAGCGTCGCCATCGCAGCCTCGGCGGCCGACACGGCCGCTTCCCGCGCCTGTACGTCGGCCTGTGCCGTTCGCAACTTGCTCTCCGCAACGCCGAGCGCTGCCCGTGCCTGGTCGACCTCCTGCTGGGGGAGTACATCAGGGTCGCGCTCGCGAATCGCGCTGAGGCGCTTGTGTTGGGTCTTCTTGAACTCCAACTCGGCCTCGTACTGGCCCACACTCGCTTTGGCCTGATGGACCTGCGCCTCGGCCCGAACCAGCCCCGCCCGCTTTTCTTCGAGCGAAGCAACCATCTCCGGCACGTCGATTTCGGCGAGCAGTTGCCCCTGCTCGACGTGGTCTCCGATATCGACGGAGATGGATTTCAGATAGCCGGTCACTTTGGCGTAGAGTGTGACCTGTTCCTCAGGCACAATCGTGCCTGCAAGGGTGATTTCTTCGGTAAGGTCACGCCGCTCGGGTGGAGCGACCGTGACCGAGATCCGCTCCGGCAACGACTCTCCGCCGGTAACCGTATCCGCCGGAGCCTCACCCGGCGTTCCCGTGGAAGAGCAAGCGCCCAGTAGAAGCACGGCCGAAACCAAACCCACCCGGCGACCCGCCAACGTTTTCATGACCGTTTGAACTCCCGATAGAGCAACGGAACCACCAGCAACGTCAGCAAAGTCGACGAGGTCAACCCGCCAATGACCGCGCGAGCCAACGGCATGATCGGCTCATCCGGATTCAACGCCGGCGGCAACAAGGCCAGCAACGCCGTCCCGGTGGTCATGAGAATCGGCCGCAGCCGGATGCGCGCCGCCTCCAGCACGGCATCGCTCGCGCTCATCCCCTCGGCACGTAACCGATTCGCAAACTCAACGAGCAACGTGCTCGTCGACGCCGCGATGCCGATCATGAAGATCGTGCCCATGAAGGATTGAATGTTCAACGTCGTATCCGTCGCCCACAGGATCCACACGACGCCGATCAGCCCCATCGGCACAGACAGCATCACAATCAACGGGTCGAGAAAGCTGCGGAACAGGGCCACCATCACGAAGTAGATCAGCACCACCGCCATGGCGAAACCAAACCGCATGCCGCCGAATGACTCGCGCATCGAGGCCACCTCGCCGCGGATGTCGACACGATAGACCTCGGGCCACTGTTTGCCGGCGAGCTTTCGGTCGATGTCGGCCGCCACGCTGCCGATGTCACGTCCATCGACGTCGGCGTAGATGTCGGTCACGCGGCTGATATTGAGGTGCGTGATCTCGGTCGGCGCGGTGGTGCGGTGGATCTTCGCGATGTTGCGCAACAGCACTGGCTTCCCATTCGCCATGGTTGTGGCCGGCCGCGGCGCCGGGCGGAAGACCTTGCTCATCGCGGCGCCGGCTGCCGCCTGGCCGGCCCCGGTGATCGGGATATTGAGGATGCTGTCGATCGAGTCGATGTCCTCTTCGCGATACTGCGCGCCAACGAAGTAGTGATTGCCGTTGCTCTCGTCGATCCAGAACGCCGGGTCGAAGTTGACGCTAGAGTTGAGGCTGGTGACGATGTTCTTCACCGCTTAGTCGGCGTTGATGCCGAGAAAGGCGGCTTTGTTGCGATCGATGTCGAGCGTCAACTGAGGGTAGTCGAGTTTTTGTTGGATATGAACATCGACCGCGCCCGGTACGCTCTCGACTTCCCTCTTGATCTCGCGCGCGATCTGCTGCGCGACGTCAAGGTGGTTGCCTTGCACTTGAATGTTGATCGGCGCGGGCAGGCCGAGGTTGATCGCCGAGTTGATCATGCCGCCGGTCTCGAAGGAGAACGCCAGCATCGGGAACCTTTCGCGCAGCAACCGCCGCAGGCGCCGGACGTACTCGAACGAGGTCGTGCGGTGCCCTTCGTGAAGCTGCACCTTGAGGCTC
>JAKZVK010000068.1:0-5986 GCA_047516085.1 Bryobacterales bacterium | reverse complement strand
CAAGCGGAGGTTCGCTGGCGCAGACTCAACGGCTCGGAGCTGATGGTCCACGTCTTAGAAGGAAAGAAATTCAAGGATGGAGAACTGATCGAACAACGCGCCGCCTGACCCGCCCCGTCCACAATATTTGACAATGTCTCGGATTTGTCTGTGGCGTACCTCATGATGAAAGGACTCCTCGCGATCTCGAAGCGCTCAGTACCGCGCTGGCGGCTCATCAATAGAGTAGCCCAAAAGCTGCCGTTACAAGCCTTCTGAGTCGCCCGCACCGCCAAAGAAGCCCGGGAACACGAGTGGCACTAACTCCCACGAAACAAACTACATAGCGTTCGTCCGCGGACAGTCGTCGGGAAGTCTCGTCCGCGCGAAGCGCGTTGTAGGCCGGTCGTTTACGGCCGGTTCAGCGTGGTCGCTCGCTCCTCTCCAGGGCGCTTCAGCGTCCTTCCCACAAGCCGGCTTCAGCCATCGTGGATGGCCGATCCGATTTCCGTAACAGCGGTCGCTGAAACTGAGCCACTACCCGTCTGGACGAGTGCCGCCAGTGTGACTAGAATAGGGAGGGCTATCCCTAACTTGATGAAAAGGCTACCGAATCCAACCTGTAGCCACGAGTCAGGCCCCGGTCTCTTGGCAATGGCATTGCGTTTCGTTCTTGCGGTCGCCGTCTGCATCGTGGCCTCAGGGGCGGCGAGCGCCTCCGCCACGGAAGCGAGTGCCGTCTTCGGACAGTATTGTGTCCAGTGTCATGGCGAAGCGGCTGCTTCGGCAGGCATTAACCTCACCCGACTGACCTCTCGAAAGTCGATTAGCGACAGCTTCCAGCAGTGGCGCAAGGTTCAGGCCGTTCTGGAGCAGAAGCGGATGCCGCCGGAGGGCATGCCGCAACCGAGCGAGAATGAACGGCGTCAGGCTGCCGAGTGGATCCGAACGGAACTGAACGATTTCGCGAATACGCACGATGGTGAGCCGGGGCAGGTGACGGTGCGCCGCCTGACGAGCGGCGAATACGCCTACACGGTCCGTGACCTCACGGGCCTCGACTACAACGTGGAGCGCGACTTCGCGGGTGATGCGGTCGGTGGTGAAGGTTTCACGAACTTCGGTGGCGTGCAGTTCATGGCCGATGCCAATATCGAGAGCTATCTCGAGGCGGCGAAGCGCATCGCGGACCATGCTGTGATCGGTGCGGGGCCGCTGTCGTTCTATCAAGATCCCGGGATGAGCGGCTTCGAGCTGTCGGCGATCCACCGCATTCACGCCATTTATCGCAAGCACGGTTTCCGCGCCGTGGCTGCGGAAGGGGGCCGGGCGTTTGGCCTGGAGCGGTATGGCAGGGCTTTGTACGCCTGTTGGCGCTACCATCATCGGGAAGTGTTGGGAGAAGGCGACGTTTCGTTGGACGACCTTGCAAAGCGCGAAGACATAAGCCCGCGATTCCTCCAACACATCTGGGCGGTCGTACGACAGTCATCCCCGAGCCACCCGACTTCCGAAGTGGTTTCGCTGTGGCGGGACTTGCCCGAACCAGAGGGTCACGGGAACGCCGAGAGCAAGGCGGCCATCCGTCAGCAGTGCGAAGAGATCCAGCAGTTCGTCATCAACTGGCCACGGTGGCTGTTTGCGGCGGGCGCTCTGGCCGCGGGCGGCGCCGGCGACGAGCGGGCTCTCGTCATCACCGATGAATCTTTGGCGGGCGCGGTTACTCACAAGCTGCGGTTCACCTCGCGGGATAGGGATGACAAATCGGGCTTCTATCTTTCGATCGTCCCGGTCAATCCCGCGTCGAGCGAGAATCCCGTGGTCGTCTGGCGCAATGCAACGATCCGGGAACTGCGCGCGGACAGAAGCCGCGGCCCTGAGCAGACTCTCCTGTCCGTCCTTGACGAACAAACCGCCCGGAAGCTGGCCTTCGGGCAGCGACCCGACGGCGGAGCCGTGGGGCCGAATGACTTCGCGACCGAGGGCGAGACCCGGCTATTTCTCCCGATGACGCCGCGGGAAGGTACGCTGGGATTTCAATTGAACGTGAGTGTGGAGGTTGGCCTGGAGCGGTCGAACGACGCCGTGTTGCGGTGCACCATCACCGATCGCAAAGGCCCCGCCGCGTTAACGCCGGTATGGGCGCTGCTGGCCGATCCCCAGAGCGAAGGTTTTCAAGCCTGGAAGGGGAACGTCCTCGAATACGCCGCGAACCTGCCGCAGACTTCCCACGGTGAGCCGACTCCATCGGACAGAGACCCCATCCCTCGGCCTTTTGACAACACCTATAACCAACCTGAGCGCGACAGCTTCCACTACCGCGCCAAGTACTTTCGAGACGATCAGTTTTTGGTCGACAAGATGCTTGATGACGCCACCCGGCAGGAGCTCGAGGACGCATGGGCCGATTTATTCGCGTCATTTGAGTATCACGACTCCGTTGTTGGCTTGCTCGTTAACAAGTACGGCTTTGAGTTGAACGACAAGGGCATTGGCGAGTTGGAAGAGGGGGAGATCGAAAAACTTCCCGCCGAGCCCCGCCCGTATGTCAAAGCTCTTCGGGCCGAGTACGAGGCCGTGGTTGCCGCGCAGATGGCCGCGCATCCGCGCCACATCGAAGACGCGATCGCGTTCGCGAGCCGCGCGTGGCGACGGCCGCTCTGGCCGCGTGAGAAGGATCGTCTGCGGTCGTTCTATACGACGCTGCGGGAGGACGGAGGACTCGATCACCGAAAAGCCATCCGCGCATTACTGACTCGCATCCTCGTTGCCCCTGCTTTTCTTTATCGGCTTGAGGCACCCGAGGAGTTGACCGCTGTGGCTCCGCTCTCGGATTGGGAGATGGCCAGCCGGCTGAGCTACTTCCTGTGGTCGTCAGTCCCTGATGAAGAACTGCGGCGCGCGGCGCGAGCGGGCGAATTGCGCGACCCACAGCAGATCCGTCGCCAAGCCAAGCGGATGCTCGCCGACCCCAAGGCGCGTCGCTTAGCAACAGAGTTCTTCGGGCAGTGGCTCGGGTTTTACCGTTTCGATCAACATCGCGGAGTCGACAAGAGCCGCTTTCCGGGGTTCACCGAAGAAGTGAAGACAGCGATGTATGACGAAGCGGTCTCGTTCTTCGAGTACGTGATTCGGGAGGGCCGTCCGATTCACGAGATCGTTTCCGCCGACTACACCTTCCTGAATCAGACCCTGGCTAAGCACTACCGAGTCGACAAAGAAATCGGCGCCACGGGTCGCGTCGAGAAAGTGGAGGGTGTCGACGAGTTCCAGCGCGGCGGCCTGCTGCGTCTGGGCGCTGTGCTGACCGTGACATCCGCGCCACGGCGGACGAGTCCCGTAAAGCGCGGCGACTGGGTATTGCGCCGCGTGCTGGGAACGCCCACGCCGACGCCGCCGGCGGACGCCGGGTCGATCCCGGCCGACGAGAAGCTTTTCGGTGGGCTCACGATGCGCGAACAACTCGCAGCACACCGGCGCAATCCCTCGTGTGTGAGTTGCCATTCGCGCATCGATCCCCTCGGCTTCCCGTTCGAGCACTACGACGCCGTGGGCCGCTGGCGGGCCGAGTATTCCGACGGCAAGCCGATTGACGCAACTACCTTGCTCGGCGACACTACTCGTATCGATGGCGTGACCGGACTGGTCGATCATTTGGAAACGAAACAGAGCCAGGTTCTTCGTACGCTCTCGTCGAAGCTGCTGGGATACGCGCTTGGGCGTGCGATACTACTGTCGGATCAGCCACTTATCGACCGGCTTGTCGGAGTCGGCGATCAAGCGACGTTTGCGGAATTGGCGTCGGAGATCGCAGCCAGCCGGCAGTTTCGGTATCGGCGCGGAAGAGAAGACACCGAACCAGGCTCCGTGCCGAGCCGTGCCGCCGCGGAAGATTGATGAGACAGATGACAAGATGAGGCACACTGAAAGAAGACCGATGCAGCGTCAACCATCAAGAAGACGTTTCCTGCGAGGGGCGGGTGTGGCCCTGGCACTGCCATGGATGGAATCGTTGCCGCTTAGGGCTTCCGAGGGGAAGAGGACAGCCAAACAGGCGGGCCTGGACAAGCCGCCTACGCGCTTCGGCATTGTCTACTTCTCGAATGGTGTCGAGCCGGCTCACTGGTGGGCCAAAGGCCAAGGGGCTTCGATGCAAATCGGCCCGGGCCTCACGCCGATGATGCCGCACCGCGAGGACATCACCTTCATTCGCGGGCTCTACAACCAGGCCGCGGTTGACTCCTCCAGTCCTCACCTGGGCCGAATGCCCAACATGCTCTCGGGCGCGACGGTCAGCCTCGACCCCAGCGACATCCGCGTCGGCAAGACGATGGACCAGGTGCTTTCTCAGCGGATCGGGCATCAAACCGCCGTACCGAGTCTCGCCCTGGGCATAGAGCCGAATGAGCTGCGTCTCGAAGACGGCGTGTCGATGATCTACGCCTCTTGCATCTCCTGGGCGTCTGACACGAAACCCGCCACAAAGGAGATCTACCCCTCGCGGGCCTTCGAGCGCTTGGTCGGCGACGGCAAGGGGCGCGAACTTGATCTGAGCGTGCTCGACGCGGTGCTCGAAGAGGCACACGACCTCCAGCCCAAGATTAGCCGCGGCGACCGCCGCAAGCTCGATGAGTATATGGAATCGGTCCGCGACATCGAGAAGCGCATCGAACGCGCCTCGCGTGAGGACCGCCTCGAAGGTTGGAGGCCGACGCTCAGCGAACCCGACATGCCGCGCCCGGACGACGACTTGCCGCAGGACGTCCCCGTGCACATGAAGCTGATGATGGACCTCATTGTCCTGGCATTCCAGATGGACAAGACGCGCATCGCCACGTGCATGCTCAACAACGATCTGTCGCAGATGAACTTCGGCTTTCTTGACGGTGTGCAGGGTGCGTTGCACCTCGATCTCACGCATAACGGCAAGGCGCCGGAACTGGAAGCGATGTACCTCGAGACCAACCGGTTCCACGTACAGCAGTTCGCCTACCTGCTCGACCGTATGAAACAGATCGACGAGGGCGGCCGGTCACTGCTCGACAGTTCGATGCTCATGTGCTGCTCGAACCTGTTCGACGGCGACGCACACAGCGCCGAACAGATGCCAATCCTACTCGCCGGCGGCGGCGGCGGACTGAAACCGGGGCGCGTCCTCAACTACCTCGACAAGGGCGACGACAACCGCCGTGCTTGCAGCCTTTACTTGTCGCTGATGGATCGAATGGGGGTCGAGCTTGACCGCTTTGGCGACACGAACAAGCGGCTGGTCAATCTCTAAGCTCCGCCATCGCCTCTCCACCTTCGTCGAAGGCCGCGGACTCCCGAAGTCTTTCTACACGAGCCGGCCAGCACTCGTTTGCCGATAGCCGTCAGGATATCGCGCTCGCGCCAGCCGTCACTCGACTATGCTGTCTCCAAAGCAACCACGTATGGCTCTGCCGCCGAAAGATGGCGAGAAAGCTGGATCGCACTAGTTTCCGCACGCGGCAGAGCGCCACAGCGCCGTCGGACGAGTCGCAAACCGCCGTAGGGCAGCGCCCGAGGCGAAAGAATTCTGTCTGAGGGACGCATCGGTTGTTCGCGACAGTGATCGCGCGGCGGTACAATCTAGCCGTCAATGGCCGGCCGGACCGCAATACAAGGAGTTCTTACATGACGGAAAATCATCGTATGGGGTCGAACCCACTCTTCACCCGGCGTGAAATGCTGGGAATGTCCGGTAAGGCGGCTTTGGCCGGCATGGCAGCCGGTACTGTTTCGCGTGCCGCGGAAAAACGGCCTCGTATAGCCTGTGTCGTCACCTATTGGGCGGCTCCGGGATCACATGCGGATTGGATCATAACCAAGCTGTTGGACGGTTATTGGTGGCAGGGTGCCCCAGTAGTGTCCGGCTAACGCCTTGGCTGCTCTGCGTAACCGGCGCGGTATCACCACTTTAGGGTTCACCGCAGGTTTTATCGATTTCAACTCGCGCAGGCGGTTTTCGCCCGGCTCGGTTTTCCAC
>JAKZVK010000067.1:0-10096 GCA_047516085.1 Bryobacterales bacterium | reverse complement strand
CCGCTGATGACCGAGAACGGTACGTTCATCATCAGTGGAACCGAGCGTGTCATCGTCTCCCAGCTCCACCGCTCCCCGGGCGCGTTCTTTGAGTCGGCGAACCGGCGGACCTATTTCCTCGGCAAGATTATCCCCTACCGCGGAAGCTGGGTCGAGTTCGAATACGACCAGAAAAACATTCTGCACGTACGCATTGACCGCAAGCGCAAGTTCCTCGGCACCGTCTTCCTGCGCGCCCTGGGCTTGAAGACCAACGAGGAGATCCTGCGCGGCTTTTATCAAGTCGACCGGATCGCCGTCGCCGGCAACGGGCTCTCTCGCAAGGTTTCCGAGAGCCTGATCGGGACCAAGCTGTCCCAGGCGATCGAGAACAAGAAAGGCGAAGTCATCGTCCCGAAGGGACGTAAGCTGACGCCGCACGTGTTCAAGGAAGTCCAGAAGGCAAAGGTCGATCAGCTTCCGGTGGCGGCCGAGGATCTGGAGGGCGCGTATTTCGCCGCCGATGTGGCCGACACCGACAGCGGCGAAGTGCTGGCGGAAGCCAATGCCGCCATCACCGCCGAGGTCATCGCCAAGCTGCTCGAAGCCGGCGTAAAGACGTTCGACATCTTCGTACCCGAGCGCGATGAGGTCGGCGTGGTTCTCTCCGAGACCCTCAAGAAGGACACGATCACGATGCAGCAGGACGCGCTCATCGAGATCTACCGCAAGCTTCGGCCGGGCGACCCGCCCACGCTCGAGACGGCCACGCAATTGTTTCAAGGCATGTTCTTCGACCCGCGCAAGTACGACTTCTCCCGCGTGGGCCGCATGAAGTTCAACATCAAGCTCTACGACTCCATCGACGCGACATCGCTCGACAAGCGCACGCTCACGGCCGATGACTTCTACGCGACGATCCGCTATCTGCTACGCCTTCGCCGCAATCTGGGCGAGACCGACGACATCGACCACCTCGGGAACCGGCGTGTGCGCGCTGTCGGCGAACTGCTGGAGAATCAGTTCCGGATCGGCCTGGTGAGGATGGAGCGGGCCATCAAAGAAAAGATGTCGGTCTACCAGGAAATGTCGACGGCTATGCCGCACGACTTGGTGAACGCCAAGCCGGTGATGGCGGCCATCCGAGAGTTCTTCGGATCGAGCCAGCTTTCGCAGTTCATGGATCAGACCAACCCGTTGTCGGAAATCACCCACAAGCGGCGGCTTTCGGCCTTAGGGCCGGGCGGCCTGTCGCGCGAGCGGGCCGGGTTTGAAGTTCGCGACGTGCACCCGACCCACTATGGTCGGATCTGCCCGATCGAAACACCGGAAGGTCCGAACATCGGTCTGATCAGCTCGCTCTCGTGCTTCGCCCGTATCAACGAGTACGGCTTTATCGAAAGCCCCTACCGGCGGGTCGAGAATGGCGTCGTGGTCGACGAAGTTCTGATTCTCAACCCGGGCGGCACCGACTATGAAGCGGGGCAGGCCGTCCGGCGGTTGGAGTTCGAGAAGCTACTCAAGGGGCTGCCGGCCCGCCGCCGCCAGCCGCAGTACGAGCCGCATTGCCACTATCTCTCGGCCTGGGAAGAGGACAAGTACGTCATCGCGCAGGCCAACATCGAAGTCGACGCCAAGGGCCGCATCGTGCCGGAGCTGGCTAACTGCCGGGTGGCGGGCGACTTCCAGCTCAAGCGGCGCGAAGAGATCCAGTACCTTGACGTGAGCCCCAAGCAACTCGTGTCGGTGGCGGCCAGCTTGATTCCGTTCCTCGAAAACGACGACGCCAACCGCGCCCTCATGGGTTCGAACATGCAGCGTCAGGCGGTGCCGCTTTTGCGGGCTGAGGCCCCCTTGGTGGGGACCGGCATGGAACTCGTGGCCGCGCGCGACTCCGGCGCGGTGGTTCTGTGTAAGCGCGATGGCGTGGTCGACTCGGTCGACTCCGAGCGGATCATCGTCCGCGTCGAGGGCGCCGGTCACGAAGGGCAGATGTCGCGTGAAGTCGGCGCCGACATTTACCAGTTGGTCAAGTTCAAGCGCTCGAACCAAAACACCTGCGTCAATCAGAAGCCCATCGTTGAAAGAGGCCACCGAGTGACCAAGGGACAGGTGTTGGCCGACGGGCCTTGCACCTCTGCCGGCGAGTTGGCTCTCGGACGCAACGTGCTGGTTGCCTTCATGCCCTGGCGCGGCTACAACTTCGAAGACGCCATCCTCGTCAGCGAGAAACTGGTTCGCGACGACTACTACACGTCGATCCACATCGAAGAGTTCGAGATCGAAGGGCGCGACACCAAGTTGGGCCCGGAGGAGATCACTCGCGACATTCCAAACATCGCCGAGAGCTTCCTGCGAAATCTCGATGAGAGTGGCATCATTCGGATCGGCGCAACCGTGCGCCCCGGCGACATCCTGGTCGGCAAGGTCACTCCCAAGGGCGAGACGCAGTTGACTCCCGAAGAGAAGCTGCTGCGGGCGATCTTCGGAGAGAAAGCGGGCGACGTCAAAGACGCCTCGCTCTACTGTCCCCCGGGGATCGGCGGCATCGTAGTCGATGCGAAGGTGTTCGCCCGCAAAGGGCAGGAAAAGGACGAACGGGCCAAGGCCATCGAGGCGTCCACGATTGCCCGTCTGCAGCGCAACCTGGAAGACGAGAAGCGTATCCTCTACGACGAGCGCGCCAAACGGCTCGAGCAACTGCTCGGTGGCAAGGTCGTCCTAGCCGATCTGCACGATGAGCGGACCAACAAGAAACTGCTGTCCAAGGATGACACGCTCCGGCGCGAGCTTTTCGACAGCTTGAAAGCGCGCGACCTCAAGCGGATGCGCATCAACGACAAGTTGCCCCATCTCAATCAGAGCATCGATGAGATTGAGGAAATGACCGTCCGGCAGATCCAGGTACTCGAAAAACTGACGGACGAGCGCGTCGCCAAGCTGAAGAAAGGCGATGAGCTTTCACCGGGTGTCATCAAGATGGTGAAGGTCTACATCGCGATGAAGCGCAAACTGTCGGTCGGCGACAAGATGGCCGGCCGCCACGGCAACAAAGGCGTGATCGCCCGCATCCTGCCCGAAGAAGACATGCCTTTCTTGCCGGACGGCACGCCGGTCGAGATCGTCTTGAATCCGTTGGGCGTGCCCTCGCGCATGAACGTGGGCCAGATCCTTGAAACCCACCTTGGATGGGCGGCCCACGCCCTGGGTCTTCGTTTCGCCTGCCCCGTGTTCGAGGGGCCGACCGAAGAGATGATCAAGAAGCACCTCAGCGACGCTAATCTGCCGGGTTCCGGCAAGACCGTCCTCTTCGATGGGTTGACGGGTGAGCGGTTCGAGCAGGAGGTGACCGTCGGCTACATCTACATGCTGAAGCTGTCGCACCTGGTCGACGACAAGATCCATGCCCGCTCGATCGGTCCGTATTCGCTGATCACTCAGCAGCCGCTGGGCGGCAAGGCGCAGTTCGGTGGCCAGCGCTTCGGCGAGATGGAAGTGTGGGCCTTGGAAGCCTACGGCGCCGCGCACATTTTGCAGGAGCTGCTCACGGCCAAGTCGGATGATGTCTACGGCCGCGCCAAGATCTACGAAGCCATCGTCAAGGGGGAAGCGGCCATGGAGCCGGGCGTTCCCGAATCGTTTAACGTACTGATACGAGAGCTCCAGTCACTATGTCTCGATGTGGAGTTGGTCAAGAAGCAGCACGACATGATTGAAACCGCTTTGGCGGCGGACTAGCAAACGCGCTGATCCATCGCAGCGCACCGGGCCGGCAGTTCTTGCGTCGGCAATTCTTGAGACGGAGGTTCTCTTGTACCGATCCAGCCCATACGACCGCGTCAACCTGATTTCCGACTTCGACAGTATCCGCATCGCCCTGGCGTCCCCGGAGAAGATCCGGAGTTGGTCGCACGGAGAAGTCACGAAGCCGGAGACCATCAACTACCGAACCTTCAAGCCCGAGCGAGACGGGCTGTTCTGCGCCAAGATCTTCGGTCCGGTGACCGACTGGGAGTGCCTGTGCGGCAAGTACAAGCGCATGAAGCACCGCGGTGTGGTTTGTGACAAGTGCGGCGTTGAGGTGACGCTAAGCCGTGTCCGGCGCGAGAGGCTGGCACACATCGAACTGGCTTCGCCCTGTTCGCACGTGTGGTTCTTTAAGGGCCTTCCATCGCGGATCGGCCAACTCGTCGATATCACCCTGCGCGAGTTGGAGCGCATTCTGTACTTCGAGGCCTACATCGTCGTGCAGGCCGACGAAGAGTCGGGCCTCACCGAAGGCGAAGTCCTCACCGATGAGCGCAAGCGGCAACTCGATCAGGAAGTGCCCGGCAAGTTCGTCGCCCTCATGGGTGCCGAGGGCATCAAAGAGCTCCTCAAAAAGATCCCGCTCAACGAGCTTGCGGTTGATCTTCGCACGAAGATGAAGGAGGAGACCTCGGTCCAGAAGAAACTGAAGTTCGCGCGCCGGCTCAAGGTGGTCGAGTCGTTCCGCAGATCAGGCAACAAGCCCGAGTGGATGATCCTCGACGTAATCCCGGTCATTCCTCCGGAGCTGCGGCCACTCGTGCCACTCGACGGCGGCCGCTTCGCCACCTCGGACCTCAACGACCTCTACCGCCGAGTGATCAACCGCAACAACCGGCTCAAGAAACTCATCGAGTTGAGCGCGCCCGACGTGATCGTGCGCAACGAGAAGCGCATGCTGCAGGAGGCCGTCGACGCCTTGTTCGACAACGGGCGCCGCGGCCACGTGTTGCGCGGCGCGAACAATCGACCTTTGAAGTCGCTCTCCGACACTTTGAAGGGCAAGCAGGGACGCTTCCGTCAGAACCTGCTTGGAAAGCGTGTCGACTACTCCGGACGCTCGGTAATCGTCGTCGGGCCCGAGTTGAAGCTCAACCAGTGCGGCCTGCCCAAGCAGATGGCGCTAGAGCTATTCAAGCCCTTCATCTACCAACGCCTCGAACAACGCGGGCATTGCACGACCATCAAGCAGGCCAAGGAACTTGTCGAGCAGCAGGATCCCGTGGTTTGGGACATCCTCGAAGAGGTGATCAAAGACCATCCGGTTCTGCTCAACCGCGCGCCGACGCTGCACCGTCTAGGCATCCAAGCTTTCCAGCCGGTTTTGGTGGAAGGCAAGGCGATCAAGGTCCACCCGTTGGTCTGCACCGCTTTCAACGCTGACTTTGACGGCGACCAGATGGCTGTCCACATTCCTCTTTCGCCGGAAGCACAAGTTGAGGCCGAGGTGTTGATGCTAAGCTCCAATAACGTCCTGTCGCCGGCCAACGGAGCTCCGATCACCACGCCGACACAGGACATGGTACTCGGCCTCTACTACCTGACGAAGAGCAGGCCCGGCTCGCGCGGCGAGGGACGGACGTTCGCCAGCATGGAAGAAGTACTGCTCGCCCTGGAGATGGGCGAAGTCGAGACCCTCACGCCCATCAAGCTCTACTACTCGGGTCCCGTGATCGACCTGAAGCACAGCTTCGACAACCAGAACATCCTTCAGACCGAGCCGGTCCAGTACACCAAGCAGCACATGGAGACTACGGTGGGCCGTGTAATCCTCAACGACCACATCCCCAACGAGATGCCGTTCGTCAACGGCCTCCTCAAGAAGAAGGGGCTGACTCAGCTCGTGCAGTTCTCCTATCTACGTCTGGGCCGGGAAAAGACGGTCGGGATGATCGATGAGCTGAAGGACCTGGGGTTCAACTACGCCACCAAAGCCGGGATCTCGATCGGCATCGACGATATGGTCGTTCCGGCAGAGAAGATGCGGCTGGTGAAGGGCGCGCAGAAGGAGGTTATGGCGGTCGAGCAACAGTACCTCGACGGCGCCATTACCCACGGCGAGCGTTACAACAAGATCATTGAAATCTGGTCGAAGGTTACCGAGCGTGTCTCTGACGAGATGTTCACCGATATGGAGTCGAGTGACGCCAGCGGCGCGTCGATCAACCCGATCTACATTATGGCCGACTCCGGCGCCCGCGGCTCCAAGCAGCAGATCCGCCAGCTCTCCGGCATGCGCGGCCTGATGGCTAAGCCGAGCGGCGAGATCATCGAGACGCCTATCACCGCCAACTTTCGCGAGGGCTTGAACGTACTGCAATACTTCATCTCAACCCACGGCGCGCGCAAAGGCCTCGCCGATACGGCCCTGAAGACGGCCGATTCCGGTTACCTCACGCGCCGTCTTGTGGACGTAGCCCAAGACGTCATCATCAACGAAGCCGATTGCGGCACGACTGACGGTATCTATGTCGAGCCGATCGTCGAGTCCGGTGAGATCATCGAGCCCCTGCGCGACCGCATCGTCGGCCGCGTCTCGTGCGAGGAGATCAAAGACTATGAAGGCAACACGGTGGTTCAGGTCAGCCAAGAGATCACCGAGCCTCTCGCCGCCGGCATCGAAGGCGCCGGCATCGAGCGCGTGAATATCCGTTCGGTTCTCACCTGCGAGTCCAAGCGTGGTGTTTGCCGCCTGTGCTATGGGCGCAACCTCGCTACCGGACGCTTGGTGGAAGGCGGCGAAGCCGTCGGGGTGATCGCGGCTCAGTCGATCGGAGAGCCCGGCACACAGCTGACGATGCGCACCTTCCACATCGGCGGCGCCGCCACGCGTGTGAGCGAACAGTCCACGCAGGACGCGAAATCCGAAGGCTTCGCGAAGTTCATCAACGTCACCAGCGTCCGCAGTAAAGACGGTGACCTGGTGGCTATGAACCGCAACGGCATCGTGGCGGTCGTCGACGATAAGGGGCGTGAGAAAGAGCGTTACCAGGTGGTATACGGCGCCAAGCTTCGCGTGGAAGACGGCAAGGCGGTGACGCGAAACCAGATCCTGTTGGAGTGGGACCCTTATACGTTTTCGATTCTGACCGAGTTTAGCGGGCACTGCCACTTCCAAGACTTGCAGGAAGGTGTCACTTTACAAGAGCAGGTCGACGAAGTCACCGGCATGTCGCAGTGGGTGGTTACCGATTCACCCGATGAGAAGCGGCAGCCGCAGATCGAGATCCGCGACGCCAAGAACAAGGTGCTGCGGAAGTACTTGATCCCGACCAATGCCCACGTGATGGTGCGTGACGGAGACGACATTCACGGCGGCGACGTCGTGGCGAAGATCCCGCGCGAGACCACTAAGACCAAAGACATCACCGGCGGCCTGCCGCGCGTCGTTGAGCTTTTCGAAGCCCGTCGGCCGAAGGAAACGGCGGTCATCTCCGAGATCGACGGGCAGGTTCGCTACGGCGAGCTGGCGAAGGGGCAGAGGAAGATCTACGTCATCGCCGACAACAACGAAGAGCGCGAGTACTCGCTTCCCCGCGGCGTGCACATTAACGTCCAGCCGGGTGAGCGCGTACGTGCCGGCGAGCCTCTGATGGATGGTCCCCGCGACCCCCATGATATTCTGGCTGTGCTTGGCGAAAAAGAGCTGCAGAAATACCTAGTGAACGAAATCCAAGAGGTCTACCGGCTCCAGGGCGTGAACATCAACGACAAGCACCTTGAGGTCATCGTTCGTCAAATGATGCGCTGGATCAAGGTCGAGGACGTTGGCGACTCTGATTTCCTGCTCGAAGAAGTCGTCGACAAGTTCAGGTTCCAGAAGGCCAACAATGTCCTCCGTGACGCGAGCAAACAGCCGGCTGTGGGACGCCCGTTGCTGATGGGTATCACCAAGGCCTCGTTGGCGACCGACTCGTTCATCTCCGCAGCCTCCTTCCAGGAGACCACTCGCGTGTTGACCGAAGCCGCTGTCAGCGGCAAGGTCGACTACCTGCGCGGCCTCAAGGAGAACGTCATCGTCGGGCGCTTGATCCCGGCCGGCACCGGTCTTCAGATGTACCGCAAGGTGAAAATCGCCGGCGAAGACGAGCCCGCCGAGGTCGTACCCGAGGTCGAATATCTCAGTGGAGTCCCCGGCTACGGAGAAGAGCTACCCACCGACTACCCCCCGGGATTCTCCGAGGAAAAGCTGCCCCAACGTCCGGTGCTGAGCACGAAATAGACTCGCCTTCCCAGACCCCTCCCCCTTGTGCGCCAGATCCTGCGCATCGGGTGGAGGGGGTTTCATGCCCCTCCACCGCTAAGCTACGATAGAGTCGCGGTGGAGTTCTCGCAACACGTTAAGTCGTCAGTCAACATCGTCAGCGTTGTCGGCGAGTCCGTACGCCTAAAGAAACGCGGGGCGGACAACTACGCCGGCCTGTGTCCCTTCCACAACGAAAAGACCCCCTCGTTCAATGTCAACGAGAGGCTGCAAATCTACAAGTGCTTCGGCTGCGGCAAAGGCGGAGACGTCTTCAACTTCGTGATGGAGATGCAGGGCCTCAGCTTCCCCGAGGCCTTGGAGATGATTGCCGAGCGCCACGGAATCCCCATTCCCGTCAAGCGCGGCGGAGAGTCGCCTGACGCGGAAACAAGGCTTCGCGCCGCCGTCTATCGCATTCATGATTTGGCCCAAGATCTGTTTCGCAAACAATTGCTCGGAGCCCCTGGCGCATCGGTCAGGGCCTACCTCGATAAGCGCGGGGTCTCGGCGGAAACTCAGGAACGCTTCGGCCTCGGTTTCGCCTTGGATTCCGGTTCCTCCCTGCTGAAAGCCCTCGAGCGCGAGGGGATGCTCCGCGAACACATGGAAGCGTCCGGGCTGATCCTCAAACGCAACGACGGCAACGGTTACTTCGACCGCTTCCGCGGCCGCTTGATGTTCCCCATCCACAGCGAGCGTGGCAAGGTTGTCGCTTTTGCCGGTCGTGCCCTGCGGGACGACCAGCAGGCCAAGTACCTCAACTCGACCGAGACCGTCATCTACAAGAAGAACTCCCTTCTTTACAACCTGCATCGAGCCAAAGAGGCTGTTCGCCGCGAGAATCGCGTGCTCTTGGTCGAAGGTTACATGGACGTGATCGGCGTTGACCGGTCCGGCGTTTCCCTCGCCGTGGCGAGTTGCGGCACGTCGTTGACGGCGCAGCAAGCCCACATGATTCGCCGGCACGCCGAAACCGTGATCGTCAACTTCGACGCGGACCAGGCCGGCCAGAGCGCCACCGAACGTTCGATTGAGATCCTCCTCGAACAGGACCTTAAGGTCCGCGTCCTCACGCTGCCCGAGGGACTCGACCCGGACGACTTCTGCGCTCGCCATGGCGGGGACCGCTACCGCGAGTTGCTCGACCGCTCGCCGGACTACTATTTCTGGCTGGCGGAGCGGGCGCGCGGGAAACACAACACGCGAACCGCCGAGGGCCGCGTGGCTGCATTCCAAGAACTGGTTCCCGCTATCAATCTGTTGCGCGACAAGATCAAACGCGTGTCGCTCGCCAACGAACTGGCCGAGCACCTCGGCGTCGAGTCCGGCTTGGTGCTGGAGCACTTTCGCCGCTCCGTGTCCGAGCGCCGCAACGAGCCTCTGGTGATCTCTACCGATGACATTTTCTCGCCGGGTGAGCGCGTCCTGTTGGGGCTGTTCCTGGAGTCGGAGGAGGCGCGCAAGGAATTACTCGTTGACGCCGTCGCACTAGCACGGGAGGACCAACTTCCCAGCCGCGGGATCATGGAGTCCCTAGACGCGGTGGTCCGCCAAGGAGAAGCGTTTCAGTTCGCGGCCGTGGAGGGACGCCTCGAATCAAAGGACCGTGAACTTCTTTCCCGCATCGTGTTCAGTCACGACCGCTATGGCTGGTCGATCGAGGACGGCCGTCAGGCGGTCGAAGCCCTGCAGCGTCAGGGATGGCAGCGGCACTATCGCGCCGTCGCACGAGATATCGCCGGCGCGGAGCGAGAGGGTGACCACGCCAAGGCTTTGGAACTGTTGCGAAAGAAGAAAGACCTCGAAACACTAGGGCGGAATATCGGCGGTCTGCCGCAACCTCTCGTGGCGCGGGACGCTTGAGGTCGCCTGACCACCCGCGAAACTCTAACAAGAAGTTCCGTAGTCAAGTCAGGACCAGTCGCTTTCGACGAAGTCGAGTTCGGCTGCATGCGAGCATTTTCCAATCCAAGAATGATCCTGAAATGGGTCTGGACAGGTGAGGGCACAGGGTGGGTGGTGATCTCCTTTCTAGCGGGTTCAGGGCTGGGCCTCTCGAGGGGG
>JAKZVK010000066.1:0-5080 GCA_047516085.1 Bryobacterales bacterium | reverse complement strand
GCCTTGCGGCTCAATCGCCGCCCACAGAGCCTGTTGAAACTCGGCGGCCGTCGGGATGCGGTACTCGGGCTTCTTGGCCAGCGACCGCATGATGACCGCTTCAACCGCCTCCGGGATGCTGGGCTCATACTCGCGCGGGGGGGCCGGCGGTTGCTCGACTTGCGCCCGCATCAGATCGTATTCGCTGGTCGCCGAGAACAGGCCGCGCCCGGTCAGCATCTCGTACAGCACGACGCCCAGAGCGTAAATATCCGAGCGCCGGTCGATCTCTTGGCCTTGAATGCGCTCGGGGGACATGTACTCGATGGTCCCCACCACGGCGCCTTGCCTCGTCATGCCGGCTTCGCCGAGCACGCGGGCGATACCGAAATCGGTCACCTTGACCACGTTCTGCGACGAGACCATGATGTTCGCCGGCTTGATGTCGCGGTGCAGGATGCCCATGTTGTGGGCGTGTTCGATACCCTCGAGGGCTTGGCAGAACAGCGGCACCGCGCGCGCTGTCGGCATCGCTTTCGAATCGCGAATGATGTCGTCGAGCGTGGGGCCGTCGACGAACTCCATCACCATGTAGAAGTCGTCGCCGCTGCGGAAGAACGAGAACAGCGTGGCGATATTGGGATGGTTCAGCTTGGCGAGAGTGACCGCCTCAGTGCGGAAGCGCGCCAGCAGATAGGGGTTGCGGGCCAGCTCGGGGCGCAGGCTCTTGATCGCCACCTCGCGGTCGAGCATGACGTCGACGCCCTTGAAGACGGACCCCATGCCGCCTTCGCCGATCTGCTCGATGATCTTGTAGTTCCCTACAACGCTGCCGATCATGGTCGAAACGTCACTCTGTGCTCGTCGTGGCTCGCTTGGCGCCGGACTCGCTGACTATCAAAACGCAAACGCTGATGTTGTCGGGACCGCCGCGGTCATTGGCCATCTTCACAAGCCGGTCGCAGGCGCTGGTGCTCGCAACGGATGCCACGGTCTTGGCGATCTCATCGTCCTCGACTACACCATAAAGGCCGTCGGAGCAGAGCACGAAGCGGTCATCCGGTTTGACCGGCAGGGGCTTCTCCCAAGACGCGACCTCGACCTTGCCCTGCCGGCCCAGCGCCCGAATGATGACGTTGCGGTCGGGATGCGAACGCGCCTCTTCGAGCGAGATCACTCCTTCTTTCACCATCTGCATGACAAGCGAATGGTCTTCGCTGAGCTGGTATGCGCTGTCGCCTCGGACTAAGTAGAGACGGCTATCGCCGACCTGCGCGTGAATGGCCGACTGGTTCTGCAGCGCGAGGGCCGTGCACGTGGTACCCATGCCCTTGAGCCCGCCGTTTTGCTTGGCCGCATCGTGGATGGCGGTGTTCGCCTCCCTTACGGCATCGACCAACGCTTCGTGCGGCGGCTTGCTGCTCTGGTAGTAGGAGTGCCCAACGATATCGACGGCGATGCGGCTGGCGACCTCTCCGGCCGAGTGCCCTCCCATACCGTCGGCGATGACGGCGAGAGTGCCTTTCGAGACCAGCAGTTCCTTGTCGTCCGGATGGATGATCGTCGCGGCGTCTTCGTTCAACTCACGGCTACAACCGAGGTCGGTGCGAAAGCTGGCATCGACGGCGTACGTGAGGAGCTTTTGCGAGGTTGGTGGCAAAGTCTATCTTCCGTGTCGTACCAGTCGGGGACCGGCCGCATCGCGCCGCCCGTGAGCGACGAAAACAAGAACCTGCCGCGGGCGGTGCGCTGTACAGCCCCGATTCTCTCAGGCCCCCCGCGGGTCCGGCGCAAGGTCCGCTGTTCGGCGCCCCGGGGGCTAGCGCAGCACCCTTCTCATACCCATCAGCTCGAGCCCGAAGCGAATCGGAACGGCCAGCGACACCGTCACGTCGCGGGCGACGACCGCGTTGAAAATGCCGATCACCTGGCCCTGATCGTCGAACACCGGACCGCCGCTGTTGCCGAGCCCGGCGGAATTGATCGTCAACTGGTAACAGTCGCCGCACATGTTGTATAGCGCATCGGCGGAGCCGGCGGCCGCTTGCGTATGAAGCACGCGGCCGATGTTGCCGACGCTGACGGTCGGGTCGGGCACCTCCAGCATCTGTCCCTGGCGTCTCAGCCCCGTCGCGACCGTGGCGACGGAGAAGGTGCCGGGCGAGACGTTCGGGTAGCCCATCACGATGGAGGGCGCGCCCGGTTGCACTTCAGCGGCGTCAGTGGGAAAGTTCACCGTGGGCAAGGCCGAGGGGGCCGCGATGTTGATCATGGCGACATCGTGGCGCTGAGAGACGCGCGTGAGAGTCGCCGGGATCCGCAGGCTGGTCTTCGCGAAGGTCACGTCGAGGTAGTCATGGCGCCCCTCGACCGAGCGGGTCGGGCCGCTGGTCTCGGGAACGCGAATCTGCGTCAGGTTGATCACCTGCGAGGCCTTGAATCTCGTCCGCGACGGCATCCAGTCGGCCGGGGCCGTTACCAACTCCTCCCAGCCCACCCATACATAGTCCGTGCCGCGCCGTCCCAGCACGGCGACCAATCCCGGGGCGGCCTGCGGGGGCCATGCCGTGAAGTTCTCCTCCCATGAAGCCGCGATGTGCCGGCTGGTGAGGATAAAGCCTTCAGGGCTCGCCACGAAGCCCGACCCCGAGCCGCGCGCTCCGACCGGGTAATTGCGTCCAGCCTGGTCGCCGGTGAACAGCGCGGGCTCGATGCGGTTGTCCGGGAAACGTATGTAGAGCGGCACGATCTGCCGCGATGCTACCCCGGGGAAGCGATCGTACTGGCGGTACACGGGGTTGTTCACGTACCAGTGATAGAGCTGGCGGCCCGTATCGATGTCGAAGAGCTTCCAGCTCACTTCGACCAAGACGACGGCTTCACTGTTCTGCGACGCGATCGTCGTCTCGCCCGGGCCGAAACGGTCTTCGGCGATAGAGCCGCTAATCGTGTCCCATCCTCCCAGGTAGAGGTAGGCGCCGACGCCGACAACCAGCAGAGCGATGATGGCCAGGGCGATCCCTGCCGACGATTTCTTGGTCTCGGTAGTCGAATGAGCGATCATCCGCTCGACGGTGGCCTTGCCGACGGTCTGGCGCGGCGGCCCCGAAGGTTGAGACGGCGGGGGCTGCGGCGGGGGGGCCTGCGGCGGCGGCGATACAACGGCCGGTCCGCCGGAACCAACCCGCGTCGGCGGAGGCATCGGCGGCGCGGTGCTCGGACGGCCCTCTTGGTCAACGATACGCGTCTCCGGCGCTACCGGGCGCGGCTCCACCTGGAACTCGAACTCCGGTCCGGCGGGCCCGAACTGCACGGTATCGCCGTACGAGATCCTGGCGGTGCCATAGACGCGATGCTTGTTGAGAAAGGTGCCGTTGCGGCTGTCGAGGTCGGTCAGCAGGAACTGGTTGGGGTTCGATTCGTCGCGAGTGATGCGCGCGTGCTGCCGCCCGACCAGGTCGTCTTGTTCGGGATGGTATTTGACCGTCGCCCCGGGGTCGCGCCCGATCAGCAGCTCGGTGAAGTGCTTCAGGGGGAACTCCTCGACTTCGTTGGCCTTCGAGCCGGATAAGTGTTTGAGAACAATACGTTCCATGACGTCTAGCGGCCACCTTTCCGCTGCGAGCATTATATCCCGGTTTCGGCGTTGTGTCGGGGAGGCAAGACGAGGCAAGACGGGACCCAGATCCGTACGTAAGAATTCTGACGATCACTCGATTCCCCGGCCCGCCGCCACCGCGCCAACCGCCACTTCCGCGCCGCGGATGGAAATCCGCCGTTGCCCGTCGTGCCTGGCGTTGGAGATCGAAGACATCTTGTTTCGGCCGCCGGGAAGGCCCTCCCGCAAACCCTTGGTGCGCTGCTGCCGCGCTGCTACTTGGCGCCGCCCGCCCTGCGCGAGTTGCGGCGCTATCGCAATCTGCTGGTGGGCCGGGCCATCCGGGATATCCCGTACCATCGTCCTCCTCACGCCTCGCCGAACGGCCGCAGGAGCCCACCGCGCAAGCCACGGGACTTTCACCACGGGCTGCTAGGTCTAGGGTAGAACTCTGATGGCCAGTAGCGGCAAACGGCCTCTATTCTACGAGACATGAAGGGTCAGCTCAGTAGTTCGCGCAGCAACCTTCGTGGGAGGCCAGCTCGGCACGAGTTACCGCCAACCGTCCCGGAGCGCCGACGCCAACAAAGACTCCCGGCCGATGAAGAGGTCACCCTGCTATGGACCGATGAGGACGGACAGCATCAGATGCCGCTGCTCAAGGTGCTTGACCACTCTAATGACGGGTTTTCGCTCCGCTCACAGGAGCCGCTCCGGGCGGGTTTCGAGGTGTGGATCTCGGACAGCTCCGGAATCCACAAGACCTCCGTCCGTCATTGCGAGCAGGAGGGGGACTACTACGTCTTAGGCCTGTATCGCATCTCGAGGGAGCAGCGGCGATTCGACCGGGTTTTAGTTGATGGCTCAGCGACTCTCGACTGGCCCTCGGAAACCGGAGGTCACCGCTGTGCTGAGGTGGAGATTCTCAACGTGAGTGACGGCGGTTTTCAGATCGACTCTTCCGAAGCGGTACCGAGGGAGACGTTGGTTCGAATCACAGGAGAGTCCGTTGAGTGTTTCGGTACGGTTTGGTATTGCAGGAATCGCGGGGACCGTTACCTGATCGGCATCCAATTGACGCGCGCCCCACATCTGAAGGATTCGCCGGACTACCAAGAAGACTGAGAGCCTCCAGGCAACCCAGCCACGAACGCCCGGCCCACCACTGTGGCTCAACGTCCCCAGACCTTGCAGGACCAGTACTCTTAGCAACCCCCGCTGTTCGGTTCCGGATGCCGGCTCGGACCCAAGCATCGACACTTCTTGTCGATGCGACCGACGTGGGCGTCTGCGTCACAACCTCCGTATAATAGGCACTTCGCCAAACCGCTATGGATATCGAACTGCACTGGCTCGATTGGCTGGTCATCGCCGCCTACTTCGTGATGATCGTCGCCGTCGGGCTGTACGTCGCCCGCAAAGTCAAAGGGACCGCGGACTACTTTCTCGGCCACCGCGGTTTCAGCGTGTGGCTGATTCTCGCGCAGGCGTTCGGCGTCGGCA
>JAKZVK010000065.1:0-2824 GCA_047516085.1 Bryobacterales bacterium | reverse complement strand
GTAATGTCCAAAATGGGCATGACGAATTCTAGCACGAGGATAGGCCCGCCTCGGCCGGCGCCAACCGGTGGGTAACCCGACCGACCGTGTCACGCATACCCGACTCCTCCGAACGGCCTCAAAACCTCGAGGCCCTTTGCTTTTCCCCCCGGACGTAGAACTGTGGCAACACATCACAGCCACCCGGCCCCGTTCGCTTCGGAGTAAAATGGCAAGTTGACCCTCACGCTGCCGTGATGAGCGAAAGGCTGGCGGTCCGTCCGACCGCTAATGGTTTCCAGCCCCCTCCCCAATGAAAACAGATGAGATCGTTGAATGCCGTATTCATCCGGGCGTAGGGGTCGCCCGCGTCGGCAACAGCCCGTCCGAGTACTTCATCGGCCCCGAGGTGCCCGGCTACGCGCCGAATCCCGACGGGGGTTTTCATGACGCCGCCGGACGGATCAAGCGCCAGGCAGCGCGCTTTCGCATCTATGGGTTGAACGCCGGCGGTCAGGTCGTCAAGGAACTGACCGCGGCCGACGCCGAGATCACTTGGCGCGTCCACCTGGCCAACAAGAAAGCGGCTTGGTACAACTTCGACCTGTCGATGGACATCCCCGAAGCCAAGGGTGAACTGAACGTTCCGAGGTCACGTGGCCCCACCCGAAGCCTGCGCAGAAACGCAGGACTGGCCGTGGGACATCCCGAGCAACTGATCATTGATTCCGGGCCGCGCCGCGTTCAGGGCCCTAACGTAAACACCGACGGTCAGGACCTGCGCTACCACTTCAACCAGGGCCGCTTTCTGGACATCACCGTTCCGTTGGGGGAGGTTCGTACCGACGAAGCCGGGCGGCTGGTCGTCTTGGGCGGTTTCGGCAGGGCAGACTCTAGCCTATCCCCACCCCAAATCAGCAGCACGCGGAACAATAGTTTCTGGTACGACGACGTTTCGGACGGTCCCGTAACCGCGACGGTGGCGATCGGCGGCCGCATGCTCACCGCCGCACCGGCCTGGGTGGCTGCGGTGCCACCAAACTTCTCGCCCGCCGTTCGTAGCATCGTGTCGATCTACGACTGGGCGCTGCAAGCGGCAACGCAACTCGATCCGTCACTACGGCCGGTTCGCCCGTCGTTCACACGGCATATCTACCCGATCTTCGAAGCTTTCGACCAGAACCAATGGGTGAACGCGGGCTTCCTGCGCGACCTCGGCTGGCAAGCGCCCGACAACGATCTCACGCCCCAGAACCTCGACCGCTTGAGCGATAGTTCCGCCGAAAACCGGCCCTTCCGCGAAGCCATCTTCCTGCGCTTCCGTGATCCGGCGTACGTCTTGATGGAGGAGGACGCACTGCCGCCGGTCTACGGCGACGGTTTCGACCTGCCCGTTAAGGACCCTCGCCACTGGCTTGCCGTCACCGAGTTGCAGTACGAATGGCTCGACCAATGGTCGCGTGGTGATTTCGAGGCCGACTGGCTCGGCAAGGGTCCGCCAGGTGCGGGAATGCTGGAAGAACTCCCCGTTGACGATCAGCCCCACGCGCTCGATCGCGCGGCGCTGGAAACCTGCGTCGGGGGCTCCTTCAATCCCGGCTATGACTTCCCGTGGATCATGCGGCAACCGTTGCTCTACGAGTCGCCCTTCCGGATCCGACATCTATTGCCGACGGGCCGAGGCCGACCTCTGCCGGCGCGCGCCCGTGGCAGCTCCGCCTATCTTCGCGAGCCCGAATATGGCGACCGATTGACCTCGGACATCTCGCTGTCGCCCCACGGCCCATTGGCACGAAGCGGCCCCGGTGACATCACACGCTGGATGGCCGTACCTTGGCAGGCGGACGCGGCTTCCTGCACGTCGGCGATTGCTTCGAATGATATCTATCTGCCCACCTTCTGGCCCGCAGGCATTCCGAATGACGCGTTGCCGTGGGCTACGTATCAGCAAGTTCTCGATACTAACCTGGATCTGGAAACGCGCCGGGAGGCGTTCCGAAACCGCGAGCGATGGTTCCGGGACCTCTCCGCCTTCACGCTGACCAGGGCAAATCAGTACGTGAACGCCTGGGTCCAATCGAGAATCATCTCGCCGCAGCCGGGACCGCAGGATGACCTCGAGTTCCCGGCTCAGTTCCAAGTGGAAAACGAATAGCGCCGGGAACCGACTCAGTGGCCCGGTCAATCATGCGCACCGACGTGGTAGTCATCGGCTCCGGTCCGGCCGGCGCGGCCGTGGCGCTTGAGTTGGCTCGTGCCGGCGTGTCGGTTGTCGTTGTTGACGCGGGTGCCGGACGCGGCGACAAGCTGGGCGAGTCGCTGGCGCCCTCCGTCAGGCCGCTCCTGCAGCAGCTTGGTTTGTGGGACGCCTTTCTGTCGGACGGCCACCTGGCCTCGCACGGCAATCGCTCGGCCTGGGGCAGCGATCGTCTCGAGCAGAACCACTTCATCACCAACCCCTACGGCGCGGGGTGGCATCTTGACCGTCGCCGTTTCGACGACCGCCTACGTCAAGCCGCGGTGAAGGCGGGGGCGGCTTGCCGGATGCAAACGAAGGTCGTCGCCGGCCAACACGATCCGGATGGATGGACCCTCAAACTAAAGCCGGAAGGTGACGCTCCCGCTTCGCTCCATGCGGCCTACCTTGTCGATGCCACGGGACGCGCCGGGCGGGTGGCGCGGCGGCTTAACATCACCCGACGTCGTCTCGACAACTTGGTCGGTTTTGGGCAGTTTCTTTCGCCCACAACGAGCGGCTTTGAGGACTCGGCGACGCTGATCGAGGCAATGCCCGACGGCTGGTGGTACTCGGCCCTGCTCCCCGATGGCCGCCTGGTCGTGGTGT
>JAKZVK010000064.1:0-4203 GCA_047516085.1 Bryobacterales bacterium | reverse complement strand
GCTGGACCGGGATGAAATCCGTCGCTGGTACAACGGCTATGCATGGCTGGGCGAGCAGAGGGTTTACAATCCTTTCGACATCCTGTTGTTGTTTGACCGGCGCAAGTTCGACGCCTACTGGTTCGAGACCGGCACGCCGTCGTTTCTGGTGGAGACCCTGTTCAAGCGGCGCGTGAGTACCCTGGCCCTTGAAGACATGCTCGGCACCAACGACCTGCTGTCGAGATTCGATGTCGACGATGTCGCCACGGAGGCGCTGCTGTTCCAGAAAGGCTACCTCGCCGTCACGGATGAGGAGGTTTGGGGGGCGAGCCGGTCTATCGACTCACTTATCCGAATCGGGAAGTCCGCGAGAGCCTGAATCGGAGTCTCTTGCGTCACTTGGTGCAGGATTCGTCGCGCCAGACGACGAACGGCGTTCGACTCTACCGCTGCTGGAAATGAACGACTTCGACGGCCTCAAGACCCTGTTTCAGGCCTTCTACAGCAGCATTCCCTACCAGTGGTACACGAACAACGACATCGCCGACTATGAAGGATTCTACGCCAGTGTATTCTATTCCTACTTCGCCGCCCTGGGGCTCGACATCACGGTCGAGGACAGCAGCAGCCACGGACGGCTCGACATGGCCGTGCGCTTTAACGGCAACGTCTACCTGTTCGAGTTTAAGGTGGTCGAGATGACCCCGCCCGGCGCGGCGATGGCTCAGTTGAAGAGCCGGCGTTACGCGGACAAGTACCGCAGCCCGGACCAACCCATCTGGCTCAGCGCCGTGGAGTTCAGCAAGGAAACGCGCAACGTGGTCGCGTTCGAGGTGGAGCGTGGGTGAGAGCCGGAAAAAGTTCAATGGGTCACTGGACGGGATACTTGCGGCCTTCCTTCTCGCGCTGGCGGCGCTTTCCCTTCACGGCACATTGGATCACTTCGCCTATGATCGGCTTGCGGAGACCACAACCGAATCCGTCGGCATCTATGCCTTGTCCAGGAGCATCAATGCCGGCATTTCCGTACTCCAGAACGCCCAAGTCGGGTTTGGAATAGCTGTACAGCTTGGCCAACTGCTCGATCCGATCAACGACGCGGTCGAAAGACTCTCCTCCACGATGGTCTGGGCCATCGGTTCGCTGCTGCTCCAGCGTTTGGTGCTTGAGGTTACTTCAACGGCGGTTTTTCGGTGGGGTTTCTTCTGTATCGGTACGGCGACGTTCGCGGTCCTGCTCGCTTCGGCATGGGAACCGTGTCGTGCGCTGTTTCGCGTCAGACTGCTGTTTTCCGAGGTGGGGTTAGCCCGCTGTCGCGGCCTGCTCATCCGGATTGTCGTCGTCGGCGCCTTCGTTCGCTTTATCGTCCCGGTGTTCGTCATCCTCAGCGTTCTGGCCGCCGAGATGTTCCTCGGAACAACGGTCCAGGAACATGAGGACCGCTTGTCAGTTTTTGAGGCTGACGTAGGAGCAAACCCGGGATTGCCGGTCGTCAGCGATCAAGATCTGGCGGATCAGAAGGATGAGACGTCGGCGACGTTGGGCGACCTGGAGACCGCCCGGGCAACACACATGCGGGAGGCACAGCAACTGGACGACGAGGTCCAGAAACTCCGTAAAAAGGCGGGGTGGCGCAGCCGGCTACCCAGAATACTTGGCGGTGTATCTCCCGGACAAGAGCTTTCAGCCGCGATGGCAAGGCAGGAGGAAGGCGACCGTGTCATTGAAGACATCAAGACGCAGGTCGATCGGGGCAAGAAGGATCTTCTATGTATCGAGAGACGCATGGCCGGCGAGATGTGTGATTCGTGGTGGGACAAGTTGTTCACCGCCGGCAAGACCCGCTACGCCCAGGCGACGGCTATTTTCGACAAAGCGAACAGCATGGTGACGAGCATCGTCCGGCTCTCGATTGCAATCGTCATCAAGAACATCCTGTTCCCCATCGTTTTCCTGATCATCGCCTTGAAGTACAGTCTGCCCGTCATTCGATACGCGGTGCGGAAGACTTCCGCTTGGCAGCGGGACTTGAAAGAACTGCCTACTTCTCTGGGACAGTTGGACTGAGGCGCCGTCAGGGCCACATTGCCGAAGGCTGACGCGCCGAGCAGGCGCGGGCTGCAACGGTGACCCGCCCTGACTCTCCGAGTCGCAGTTCACTTCTTCGGTCACCCGCATCGTACACGGCGTATTGACAGGGAGGGAACGCCCCGGCGGCTAGAGCTACGTCAAATTCGCCTGCAAACCCAGCGTTCTGGCTTCAAGCGACGATTTAGTTCGTTTGGTAGGCGGATCAGGTACACTTCCCTTCGCCAACAGCTATATTCTGGATAATCCTGGACATGCGCGACGGAGGCAGAACATGCTGACCAAGATTCAAAAATGGGGTAACAGCCAACGGCTTCGGCTCACGAAGGCTCTATTGAACGAGGCCGGCATGCACGTGGGCGACGAAGTAAACGTGTCCGTGCAAAACGGGCGGATTATCGTCGAACCCGTATCGCCAGTCCGGGGTAGATACGACTTGGAGACCCTGTTGTCTGAAATGCCCGAGGCGTATCGGCCGGAGGAACTCGACTGGGGACCGCCGACCGGAAAGGAAATCTGGTAAACGCCCTACAGCTTACTGAGAAACTCGTTTGCCTACTCCGGGGCATCGAACACCGCGGCCACATCAGCGGTGAATCCTTCTAGCAGCGGCGAGATCACGTTGTCGCCGCGGCGGAACACGCCGTGCTCGACGTATGCGTCGCCCTTGAGGGTGAGCACCGTGATGGTGTCGTCGCGAGGGTCCACGATCCAGTACTCGGGAATGCCACCCTCGGCGTAGTCGGTGCGCTTCTCCACCAGATCCCGTTGCGGGTGGTCAGGGCTCACGACCTCGGCCACCAAGTCCGCCCCCATCCAATAGCGGTCCTGGTAGCGCGGGTCCGAACGGTGACGCAGGAGCAGGATGTCCGGTTCCCGGAACTTGCCTTCGCGGATGCGCATGCGTAGCGCCGAGATCAGGACGATGCCACCGCGCGGCCTGACGTAGTCGCGGAACAGTTCATAAAGAAAGGCCAGGATGGCTTGGTGCGTGGAGGTGGGTGCGGGCAGTTCCTCAATATAGCCGTCTGTGAACTCGATCAGCCGGCGGCTGCGGTCAGTGAGCCACAGGTAGCCCGCGTCGCTCCAGGCGCCCTGGCGCGGCAGAATCTCGTGCAGCAGGGCATTCAGCGCTTCCTGTGAGGTGTTCGCGCGTCCTGTCATCCGGGCCATGCCCTCATCCCTTCATATTGCAGGGGTCCACACGCAATCCAATACCAGCACCCTCTCCTCTTTGCACTTCGCGATGGCGGCGTCGTCGTTGTCGAGCCCGTCGCGCAGGTGTTTGAAACGATGCCGCAGCGGAGCACCTCGAAAGGGGAGTCGTCGTTTGGCTATGACGCCGCACAGGCGCCGCCTCGGTTGCTACGGATGGACATCCTGCAGGAACAACTCGTCCGGGATCTCGAAGCCGATGCCCTGTTCGCGTGCGCGCTGGTAGGCGACCCAGGCGGGGATGTATTGAAGGCCCAGCCCGCTGGAAGGTCCAGTGCCGACGCCGCCGAAGAGGGTGATGTCGTCGTCGCTGGTGCGCCCTTGGTCGAGGCCCTCGACGATCTCGCCCAGGAACTTCAGTTTGTCGTTCCAGTGGGGCTTCCAGCGCTCCAGCCACAACTGATCGGGCGGAGCCTCGCCGGTCTTCATGTGCCAGATGGTCGCCGGTTCGCGGGCTCGCGCGGTGATGGTGTCGGCGGCCTCGTGGGTAAGGTCGTCGAGCTCACCCACCTGAAGCGACCCGACGTAGTGGCCGGGCTTCAGCATGGCGCCGTCGAACACGGGCTCATAGGAGTTGGTGGCGCAGGCGATGATGTCGGCGCCCTCGACCGCGTCTTCGGTGCTGGCCACCGGGATCAGCTTGGCGGAGACCCGCCCCTCCATAGCCTCGCACAGCCCGAGCTTGTGCTCCTCGGTCGGGCAGTAGACCCGGATCTCCCTGATCGGCCGCACCGCGCAATGGCCAATCACCTGGGTGGGCGCCAGCCATCCGGCGCCGAGCAGCGCCATCACCTCGCTGTCGGCCCGGCTGAGATACTTGGCCGCGATGCCGCTGGTGGCGCCGATCATGGTGCGGTTGAGCACCGCGTCCTGGAACAGCGCCAACGGCGCGTGGTCCTCGATGCTGAACATGATGAT
>JAKZVK010000063.1:0-9690 GCA_047516085.1 Bryobacterales bacterium | reverse complement strand
GATCACCTTGGTGTCGAACGTCAACGGATACCTCTCCGACGTGAAGGCGATCAGCGACTTGGCCCACGCCCACGGCGCCTACGTCTACGTGGACGTCATTCAGGCGGCGGGCGCGGTTCCGATCGACGTCCGCGCGATGGGTATCGACCTTGCGGCTTGCTCGACTTACAAGTGGCTGATGGGGGTCAAGGGGTTCGGCTTTATGTACGTGCGGGAAGATCTGCAACGGACCGTCGCGAAACCGACGCAGCACTCCGGCGGCGTGCGGTTCAACTATGCTCCGTGGGTCGAGAAGCCTGATCCGGAGATGGATGAGATTGGGTTCGAGCCGCGTCCGGCGCCTGCCTGTTACGAGGTGAGTTACCCGTCGTACGAAGGAGCGATTTGCGCGCAGGAGAGCGTGAAGTACGTCCTTGAGCTTGGCGTCGACAACATCCGCAACCATGTGCGTGGGTTGACCGACCGGCTACGGAAAGAACTGCCCAAGATGGGGTATCCCTCGATCACCCCCGAGGGCAATGAAAGTCCGATTGTGGTGTTCCGCGCGAGTGACCCGGCTGGGACGATGAAGAAGCTGCGGGGTGCCGGTGTGCATGCGGCGATGCGGTTTGGAAACAAGTTGCGGATCTCGCCGTCGGTTTTCAGTAACCAGCAGGATGTGGATCGGTTGTTGGAGGCGTTGGGGTAAGTCACAGCCGCGGATGTCAGACCGAGATCCGCACTATCGGCCTAGATGCGCGCTCTGGGCTGCGGACCGCGGGTTCCCACCCGCGGCTCTGTTTCTGCTCTAGGAGCTCTCGTGTGTGTGTCGGAGGACGTGCCGGACCGCTCCCTTACGGTCACGGCTCGGTTTTCCGAGTGCTAGTTGCTAGGCTTCTTAAGAGAGCTTTTCCGGAGGTCTGATGAAGCGTAGAACGTTCTTGGCGGGGGCGGGATCGGTGCTGGCGGCATCGCTGCGTGCCGGCGCGGCCGACACCAAGCCGTGGGAGTGGCGGGAGTATGCGGGGGATGCTCACTCCAGCCGCTTTGCGCCGCTCGACGAGATCACGAAGGACAACGTCGAACACCTCGAGCCCGTCTGGGAGCTCGAGACCCTGCCGCCGCGCGTGCGCGAACAAGGCATCGTGCAGTGTACGCCGATCGTCGTCGACGGCATCATGTATGTCTCCGCGCATGGACTCCACTCACACGCGATCGAGGCGCACAGCGGCAAACTGATCTGGTCGAACCAGGGTTTCGACGACGGCAAGCGCCGCAGACAGGCGGCGGGCACGTCGCGTGGCGTGACGTACTGGAAGGACGGTGCGGAGGAGCGGATCTTCGCGGCCGTCCGCGAGCATATCTTCGCGATCAGCGCCAAGACCGGCAAGCTGATCGACGGCTTCGGCACGGGCGGCGCCATCGAGTTGGAGAAAGATCTCGATCGCAGCCTGGACGACATCGAGTCGGTCGTTTCGCGCACGCCGCCCGCCATCTACCAAGACCTGCTGATCGTCATGTCGGTGCCGGGCGAAGGGCCGGAGAAGTCGGCGCCGGGCCACATTCGAGCGTATGACTGCCGTACCGGGAAGCGACGCTGGATCTTCCACACGATTCCCCATCCGGGCGAGTTCGGCTACGAGACGTGGTCGAAGGATTCGTGGAAGACATCCGGTGGCGCAAACTGCTGGGGCGGCGTCAGCATCGACCACGAGCGCGGACTCATCTTCCTCGGCACGGGTTCGCCGGCGTTCGACTTCTGGGGCGGCGATCGGATTGGCGAGAATCTGTTCGGGAACTGCGTCCTATGCCTGAAGGCGGAAACGGGCGAAAGGGTCTGGCACTACCAGACGGTTCATCACGACCTGTTTGACTACGACATCCCGTGTGCGCCGAACCTCGTTACCGTGCAGCACGAGGGGAGAGCCGTCGACGCAGTGGCGCAGGTCACGAAGCTGGGATGGGTGGTCCTGCTGGACCGCGAGACGGGCAAGCCACTCTATCCGATCGAAGAACGTCCCGTGGCGAAATCGACCGTGCCCGGTGAAGAAGCGTGGCCGACGCAGCCGTTCGTGACGAAACCGCCGCCGTTCAGCAGGCTCTCGATGACGCGGGATGACCTGGCCCACCTCTCGAAGGAGTCGCACGAGTACCTTGTGAACGAGCGAATGAAGGACGTCGTTTTCGCGCCGATGTTCACGCCGCCCATGGTGGACAAGGAAGTTCTCGTCTTCCCGGGATACCATGGCGGTGGTTTGTGGGGCGGTGGAAGTTGGGTGGCGGAGAAGGGCGTTCTGTTCGTGAATCACAACGAGATTCCCTGGAGCCTGCGCCTGATAAAGTCGGCCGAGGGGTCGTATCGTCCGTATGAGCACACGGGCTATCTGCGGCCGCGGGATGAAGAGGGCTACCCGGCGATCACGCCTCCGTGGGGGCAGTTGTCAGCCATCGACCTTAATGCGTGCAAGATCCTGTGGCAAGTGCCGCTGGGGGAATACGACGAACTCACGAAGCGTGGCATCCCGCCGACCGGTACGTATAACCGCGGCGGCAACATCGCGACCAAGAGTGGGTTGCTGTTTTCCGCGGGGGCGGAAGACGGCAGGTTGCGGGCCTTCGATCAGGGTGACGGTAAGATTCTCTGGCAGCACCAACTCGGCGGCATCGGGTTGGCGACACCGTCGACCTACGAAGTCGACGGGCGACAGTTCGTCGTGGCGGCTGCGAGTCCCCTGTCAACGGTGAAGGGCAAAGGGCCAAAGGCGGGCTTCACAGCTTTCGCGTTGCCGACCTCATGAAGGAGAGCCCCGCGTTCTTTGTTGCCGCCACGCTTGTTTTGGCGGGGCTGGGGTGGGGTCAGGTGGCGCGCAAGCCTCCGAAACCGCCGCCGGAATTCAAGCCCGGCAAGCCCGTCGAGCAGCCGCTGCCGTTTAGCCATAAGAAACACGTCGGGCTGGGCCTCCTATGCCTGGACTGCCATACGATCGAGGACCCCGGAGACTTCGCGGGATTCCCGGCCGAGGCGAAGTGTATGGCGTGCCATGTGGCGGTCAAACCCGACAGCCCGGATATCCGGAAGCTAGCGGAAGCAGAGAAAACGGCCACACCCATCGAATGGAACCGGGTGTACCGCATGAAGGAGTTCGTCTACTTTTCGCACGAAGTGCACCACCGGGAAGCGAGGGTCGATTGCGCGGTTTGCCATGGCGAGGTTGCGGCGCGTGAGGTGTTGTTTCAGGAGCGGTCGGTGGGCATGTATGCTTGCATGAAGTGCCACGAGCAGTACGAGGCGCCGAATGATTGTGAAGTTTGTCACGACACGCACTAGGCAAAAGGTAGGTGACTCCATCGCCAATGAGGAAGCGCATTGCAGCCGCGTTGACACGTAGGTGTCGCTTGGCGAGAATGGACGCTGCGGTTCGTGAACAACCGTTTTGGCAGACCCGGAGGCCCTTGATGTTATCCGCCCTTGTGTCATTCGTCCCGCGCGAGAGCCGCACCGTTGGCCTCGCCCTGTTGTGCTCGCTGATCCTGGGGGGCTTAGCCGCCGGCCCTGCACGGGCCGCGGCTGATTCCGAGCGGCCGAATATTCTCTTCATCTATACCGACGACCATTCCTATCGCACGGTGGGGGCCTATCCGCAGTCGTACCCGTGGGTGCGGACGCCGACCATCGACAGCTTGGCCGAAGAAGGCGTGCGCTTCGAGTCGGCTTACATCGGGACGTGGTGCATGCCCTCGCGGGCCACGCTGCTGACCGGTCATCATCAGTTCGGCGTCGAATCGATGCGTATGGAAGGGCCCTATCCGGGCAGCGCGTACGACCCGGAGAAGTGCCCGTTCTGGCCGAAGGTGTTTCGCGATAACGGCTACTTCACCGCGCACATCGGCAAATGGCACACCGGCATCGACACAGGCCATGGCCGCGATTGGGACTTCCAAATCGTCTGGAACCGGCCCAAGTACACCGAGACGAACCAGCACTATTACTACGACCAGCCCATCACCTACCAGGGCGGCGAGACCAAGATGCTCAAGCGGTACTCGACCGACCAGTACACCGATTGGGCCGTTGATCTCATCGGCGGCGAGGGCCGAGATACCGACAAGCCCTGGTACTTGTGGCTCTGTTACGGGGCCGTACACAGTCCGTTCACGCCGGCCGACCGCCATCTCGAGGACTATCCCGGCATCGATTTCGATACGCCGGCGGACATCTTTCCGACGCGGCCCGGCAAGCCCGCCTGGGCGCAGAAGATCAACGCCTGGGAAAAAGGTCCCGGCGGCACGCCGATGTTTCGGGGACGCTCGATCACGTCGTGGGTAAGGCAATATCACCAGGGCGTGCTAGCGCTCGACGAAGGAATCAAGCGGGTGCTGGCGGCGCTCGACGAGAGCGGGCAACGCGAGAACACGCTGATTGTGTTCACGTCCGACCAGGGGCTTGCGTGGGGGCAGCACGGTTTTCGCGGCACGAAGGTGGCGGCCTATGACGCCAACATCCGCTCGCCGATGATCATCAGCTTCCCCGGCCGCATCGCCGAAGGGGCCGTGGTGGATCACCCGGTGGGCGGCGTCGACATTGTTCCCACCCTCTTCAGCTTCGCGGGAATCGATCTGCCGTGGAAGATGCATGGCAACGATCTCACGCCTCTACTCAAGAACCCCACGGCCGACTGGCCGTACCCGATGATGCTCACCGGCACGGGTCGCAAGTACGGGTCCGACACGAACGTCATCCCCCGCGACGAAGGCGCCTTCCACGGGAACGTTCCCTGGTACGTGATGCTTCGGGAGGGACGGTACAAGTACGTGCGTCCGCTGATCGAAGATCTCGAGGAACTCTACGACCTGACTGAGGACCCCGACGAGCTCGACAACCTGGCCGTGAAGGCAGAGCACCAGGAGACGTTGAAGCGCCTGCGGGCCAGCGCCATTGCCGAGTTGCGCAAGGACGGCGCCGGGTTTGTCGACAACATGCCGGCCGTACGCGAAGGCTTGTAGGCCGGCGCGGCGGCGGACCTCGCCACACGTTGGAGGACCATCGAGTTTTCCAACACCCTTTCAGGGCTCCCGCAGTAAGGGGTTCGGTATCCAGGGTTCCGCCTGACGGCTTGACCTGGGTTAACATCCAGCACCGCTTCGCGGCTTGGCGCTTTTGGGCGGATGCAGCGGTCCGCCCCTACAGCTATCTCCCGGTCAGTTCAAAGGGGCCGCGGTGTGTAGCGGCAGGCGGGACAGCATGCCGTGCCCCTACATTGTGAGCTCGGGGCGCGGGGTTGATTCACACGTGTTGAGGTTGCCCTCGGCCTGCTCTTCTAAGGATCGCGAGCGGGTGGCCGAAAAGGTGGAGTGGAGCAAATTTCTGTCAAGCTCCGCCGGAGCCGGGATCGCGGCGGCGAGCGCTTCCATCCCAGGTCTCCGGTTTCCCTTGAAGAAGCCGGCATCAGCGGCGCCCGCGTTGAAGAACTGGTTCTGAAGAACCTGTACTTCCGCGGCGAGACTTTGGGCCGCGACCTCTCGAAGCTGCTTGGGATTCCCTTCAGTTTGATCGAGCCGACGCTCGACTTCCTCAAGCACGAGCGCATGATTGAAACCAAGCGCTCGTCGAGCTTAGGGAGTATCTCGGCAGTTTTCGCCCCGTCCGACGCCGGGCGGAACCGGGCCAAGGAATACCTCGAGTCAAACCAGCTTCTCGGACCCGCACCGGTCCCCCTCTATCAATACGTCACCGCGGCGCACGGGCAGCGAATCAAGTCCGGTTGGATGTCGAAGGAGCGCCTGATGAAGGCGTTTACGCAAGCGGTTGTCACGGACGACTTTTACTCGCGGTTTGGTCCGGCCGTGAACTCGTTCAAATCGATGCTCATCTACGGCAAGCCGGGGAACGGCAAGAGTTTTCTCTCCGAGCAACTGGCGCACATCGATTCCGACAGCATTTACATCCCGTATCACGTCGAGGCCGATGGCCAGATCATCAAGGTCTTCGACCCGCTCTACCACCAGCCGCTCGACTCCACCGAAGAGAGCGTATTCCTGACCAATGAACCGGAGTACGACCAGCGCTGGGTGAGGTGCAAGCGGACATTTCTCACCACCGGTGGCGAGTTGACGATGGATATGCTCGACCTCATGTACATTCCGTCGTCGAAAATCTACGATGCCCCCTACCAGTTCAAGGCCAACAACGGCATCTACCTGGTCGACGATTTCGGGCGCCAACAGATTACGCCGGCAGAGCTGCTGAACCGCTGGATCTATCCGCTCGATCGCGGCGTGGACTACCTGCGCTTCCAAACCGGCTCGAAGATCGAGGTGCCGTTTGAGTGCTTCCTGATCTTCTCGTCGAACTTGAATCCTGACGACCTGGGCGACGAGGCCTTCCTGCGGCGGCTCGAGTACAAGATGTTCATGAAGAACCCGAGCAAAGCGGAATTCAAGGCCATCTTTCAGGACTTCGCTTCGAGAATGGACCTCGAGTGTTCCGATGCACTGGTGGAGGCGGTCATCCGCGACCACTACGAGCGGACCGAGCGGAAGTTCCGCCGCTGCCATCCCCGCGACGTCATCCGTGTCACGATCGACCTGATCAAGTTCGAAAAGCAACCCTATGCGTTGACCAAGGAAATGATCGACAAAGCGTTCGAATTGAAGTTCGTGGCGCCTAACTACGAAGACGAGTAGGGGAAGGACGCTGAGAGCGCCCGGGGGAGTAAAACCCCGCGGATATCAAAACCGAGATACGCGCTACGGGCTCCTGAGCTGGACGTACTCGACGGCGGGTGCGGGACAAGAGCCGAGCACGGCTCGGCTCGGCGCGCCATGGGCGCGCGCCACGTCGGGAACGCCCTAGCACCTCAGCCCGCACTGCTGTTTCTGGTATGACAGGAGGATGCACAACCGCGGCCGGTTGGTTTTTCTGTCGCTGATGCTCTTGCTGTCGGCCGGGTGCCGGCGCTCGGAGAAGACACGCATCGGCGTCGTGCCCAAGGCTGTGGCGCATGTGTTCTGGCAGAGCGTTCACGCCGGAGCCGTGGCGGCGGGCCGCGAAGCCGATGTCGATATCGACTGGATTGGCCCTCCGAAGGAGACCGACTTCTCGCGCCAGATCGAGATTGTCGACGCCATGATCAACAGCCGTGTCGACGGCATCGTGCTGGCGCCCACCGAGGCAACCGCCCTCGTCAACGTGGTGGAGAGGGCCGGGAAAGCCGGCATCCCGGTCGCGATCTTCGACTCAGGGATCAATACCGAGCAGTACGTCTCTTTCGTCTCGACCAACAACTACCGGGCGGGCGTGCTCGCCGCAAAGAAGCTGGCCGAGCTTCTCGACAACAAGGGCAAGATCGCGGTGGTCAAGATGGTCCCCGGCAGCTCGTCCACGATGCAGCGCGAACAAGGGTTTGAAGACACCCTCGCCAAGGAGTTCCCCGACATTCACATCGCGGACGCACAGTACTGCATGTCGGATCGCGCCCGGGCGCTGGCGATTACCGAGAACATGCTGACCGCGCACCCCGACCTCGACGCCTTGTTTGCGTCCGCCGAGCCGGGTACCGTGGGTGCCGCCAAGGCGGTGGAGAGCCGCGGGCTGGCCGACAAGGTCCATTTCGTCGGTTTCGATTTCAGCAACACGATCGAGGACGGCCTTAAGGGTGGGGCGATCGACGCCCTGGTTGTGCAGGACCCTTTCAAGATCGGCTACATGGCAGTGCAGGCTGTTCTGGAGAAGCTTGCAGGCGGCAGCCCGGAAAAGCGCATCGAAACGCCCATCCATGTCGTGACGCTCGCCGACCTCGACCGTCCGGAGATCGACGAGCTGTTGCATCCCGACTTGGACCGTTATTTGAAGTAGGAGGCGTGCCAAGGTCTCCGGGCCGCCCGCCTACTTGATGTGAAGCGATGACCAAAACGACTGTGTATCTGGAAGAGACCATCGCGGCCGAGCTGCGCGAGTTGGCTGAGGCGACTGGTCGCAGCCAGGCCGAGTTGATCCATGAGGCTATCCGCCGATATGTTTCGGCCGAAGCTCGCGAGATAAATCGCCCGACGCCGATCGGTCTTGGAGCATTCCAAAGCGGCCGGAATGACGTCGGACGTCGTGCTAGGGAATTGCTGCGGAACGCTACCCGCCGGCCCGGGCGTGAGCGTTGAATGTTGTTGTAGGTAGCGGGGCCGCTCACAAACCGAATGTTACAATGCGCTTGAGATGTTCACCTGGGACTGTCCGAAGTGTGGCCACGAGCTTGATGTGGACGCGGAGCAGTGCCCGAAGTGCGGCACGTCGTTCAAAGAGGAGCTTGCCTCGGCCGCACCCCCGGCGCCCGCATCGCCCCCGGCGGTGAAACCTCCGGCGCTGCCGCGCACGGCGCCCGCACCGCCCCAAGCAGCACCGACGGCTCACGCAAGCGCGGCGAGGCCGCCCTTCACCGCACCACCAGAAGCACCTGCGCAGCAGGCACCTTCCTCTTCACCGCCGCAGGCGCCCCCGGCACCGCCGGCACAAGCATTCTCGGCTCCGCCCACCGCGGCGCAGACGCCTTCGGCGGTGCTTCCCGAGACGCGGTTGGTTCCGCCGGTCCGCCCCGCGTCGCGGCGACCGTTTTCGCTTCCGCCGGCGCAGCCTGCCCCCGCCCAGCCGCCCCCAGCCCAGCAAGCGCCCGCGCAGGCGTCGCCCGCGCAAGTACCGTTGCCCGAGCCCGCTCCACCCGCTCGAGCGCGGAGCCCCCAGCCTTCACCGTACGGAGTTCAGCCGAAGCACCTTGGCCTGATCTTGATCGTGTTGGTCACGGCGGTCGCGGCGGCGCTCTTCTTCTCGCGACCGAGTTTGTTCCACGGTGACAGTGGACTTGCGTTAGAAGGGGTGCCCGAGGAGGCCGCCGGCGCCATGGGTGCGGGCTCGGCGGTATTCGGGGACTTGCAGGTCGCGGGCGTCCGCACGTGGTACACACCCGATCACAAGCCGAAAGTGCGTGCGGTCATCATCAATCACGGAGAGGTCCCGCGTACGGGGATCGATCTCCAGGTACACCTGCGTCCGGCCGCAGCGCCCGCCGACGTGCCCCCGCTGGCGAGCTTCTCGATCCGCCTCGACGAGGAGCTCGGACCGCAGCAGATCCGTGACGTCGAAACCGACCTGATGGCCTTGGGTACGCTGGCGTCGTTCCCCAAGTGGGACCAGCTTCGGGTCGATTTGGAAGCACGCTAGGTGGACTGTCGCGGAGAAAGCTTATGGTCAACGAGCAACCGGGCGGGCACAGGGGCCCCGCCCCTACAGTCTCGCTGGATAGTCCGACGCCTAAGGAATCTCCGCGACATTCCACTAGCCGGCGCCGCTCTGGAGCCCGCTCACACGTCGCGATAGAAAGGACCACCCATGAACCGACAACTCCTGGCCCTTGCGGCCGTTTCCCTTCTGACACTAGCGGCCCCGTCTGATCTTCGCTCCCAGGACACCGCCTACTGGACCCAGGCCGACTTGGCCGCCTACGCCAAGAGCCTGGCCCCGAAGATCAACGAGCAGCATTTCGCGCTCGAGAGGCTCGGTGAATTTGGTAGCCACTTCGCACTGATGGTCCACCGCGAAGGGAACGGGCCGGCCGAGATCCACGACGAGTTCACCGACTTCTACGTCGTGCAGGCGGGAGCCGGGACGCTCTACACGGGCGGCGAGGTCGTCGAGCCCAAAACGACCGACCCCGGCGAGATTCG
>JAKZVK010000062.1:0-7703 GCA_047516085.1 Bryobacterales bacterium | reverse complement strand
TGGCTCGATCGCGATTGATACCACTCAGGAGTGTGTTGCTTGCGGCAAGGTCGGAGAGACCCACCAAATCGACGTAGACCACTTGCGTTAAAAGTCCTTTGGGCTCGCATTCCCGAACGCGAACCGGTAGAAGCTTTCCGCTTTTTCCGGTAGGATCGGCAGCGAGAGCGCTCGCCCACTCTTGCTGGGCGTAGGCCGACTCCAGGTAATCGGGCGAGAGAACAGCGATCGTGCGAGCAGCTTCTTCCGCCGCCTTCTGCATATCGAGCATGAAATTGGAGCCGGGCCTGAAGTCCCAGGCCTGGATGACCGTACTGAATCCGGCCTGTTCTAATTTTAGAAGCGAGGCGTGACCCAGAGAGAGCTGTATCTGCTCGAGTGCGGCCCACCCCTGATGGCCAATTTGGCGTAGGTGCGGCGCAAGTCGTCAGCGGCGACCTCGAGACCGAGTGGGACAGCGTAGGCTCGCATGACGTGGGCAACCACCTTGTCCGTTAAGCTCTGGCACGAGATCCGACCGCCCTTGTTGACCGGGCGCAACACGCCGCCCTGAGTGATGCCGGCCGCCTCGGTCCAAAGACTCATCGCCGACTTGGCCCACGAGGCATGGGTACTGAGCGCACTCCCCCATACTTGCCCACCAGGTCGACGATCACCCCCGGAAGCCTCTGCCTCGTACCGAGCTCGTCTCGAGTCACCTGGGCAGAAACCGGCACAAGGCACTACGTACCTTCATCAAGGGTTGTTCCGCCAACAGATCTCCGCCGCGCGCTCATTTCGACTGGAAACGACTCTCAGAAGGTCGCCAGGACATGGTAGAGTAACCCGCCCGATTGGCCCTGGCGCAACGAACCTGTACCCCAAAATACGATTGACGCCTGCACGGGCTCAACACCGGTGGTCGCTCTGTTGACGGCTGGCTCGCGCTCGTAGCACAGTTTCGCACCCGTCAGGGATCGACCAAAGGCTGTCGCCGTACGACAGGCACGCTGGGTTCAGCGTGCCGCCCGCGGGCGCCAGGACGTCAACAGCGAACATCGCAAAGAGCGCGTTTGCCGCGGTTCAGTTAGTCGATCGATCAACTGGCTGACCACCCGCCTTTGCCCCATAAGCTTCGACTCTGGCGCGTGTTTGAACCCCAGAATCCCTGCTTCATGCCAAAACTCGGGTCCATGGTGGTAAATCCCACCTGATGTGAAGAACCGAAGACGGGACAGATCTCGTTGCCTGTGCCGGACTCTCTTTTTCCGAAGGCAATGGCCTCGCCTATCGCTCGCCTATCGTGGATACAGTCCGGCCCCTCCGAGTATCGGCTGCAAGTTTTACGTACCCTTAATATATAATGTGGTATCATCACCTTGTATTCTGATCCTCAACAGGCACTATTTCTTGGGCCTCCTGTGGATTTACGGCGACCGCTGATGCCGTTGTGAGTGCTGAGTCGAGGATTCAGGCGACCTGCACCGCAGCACTGCACAAGGCATCGACGACGTGCCGTGCCCGCCGGAACGCGCTACGGCTCAGAACAGGTAGTTGAGGGCAGGTTTCTCAAACGACTGGAGGTGCCGAAGTGCCAGGTGTCGCTGATCCCGTTAAGGTGGAACGCGTGCTCAAGGAGCTCTACGCCAAGAAGAGGTGGCTCGACACGATGATCGCAAGCTTGGAGGCAGCCGTGGAATCTCCTCACTATCGCTTGATCCAACGTGTGAACCAAGCTCTCAGCAATGGCGACGGCGCGAAGCCGAAAGTGGACATTCGTAAGCAACAGCAGGCTCGTCTCGCCGAACTTGCGACGCAAGTCGGCAAGACCCGCCGCATCAGGCGCCGCGGACGCATATCCGCGGCGCGTCGGCTCGATCAAGTCTAGAATTATGTCTTGGCTCGCTGAGAATTAACTTGGCTCCATTGCCCGGAGAGCAAAAGTCGCGAGGCAGGTGGGATGGGCTGCCGTCGAATGACGGCCCGTCGTGCGGCCACCCATGGATTCGCGCCACCGGTTCCTGCTCCCGCGTGAAAACGGCAATATCCAACGGATCCTTCCCGTGAACTGTTACCCTCCCCGGGGCATCGCACGGTGGCCTCCCTCGCTGTGGCCTCCCGCAGTTTCTCCGCTAGATCGTCCATTGTAGTTTGCATCATCCGGCCCTTTCGCGGGAGTTCGCGTGAGACCGCCAAGAGCTGATTGAGGCTACACGGAAGCTTCGGTTTACCCGCCAGGGTGAACGAGTGCAGCGTAAGACGCAGATCTCCGCCGCGTCCGGCTGTAAAGATGACCGAAGCGATTCAGGCCGAAACCGGTCGAAGCTGCCCCAGGCAAGCTCGGTATCGAGGGAGAGAACGAAGTAGCCAAGTGTCGCGCGGCTTGGCCGGGCGAAGCCATTCGCTCCGTCAGGCGCGATCGCCTTGGGTGCGATTGGGGCCGGTGCTGACCTGTATCGTGCCCCTGTCGCTCAGGGTCCGCTTCTCATATCAAACAGGCTTTCGATGCCTGTTGGAACTTTCGCCGCAACGCTGCCTTTGAGAAACAAGCGGACGTCATGCGACCATGAATCGGAAACGAGGTCCGGCAGCACGACCTTACTTCGTCGCGTCTGATGGCGCGCCGCTATCGGTGCCTGACTGCTGCTCGGTCTCAACCGTAATCGATTCAAAGGGATTCGGCTGACTCTGCGGTGCGGGTGGGGACTCGGGTTGTTCGGGCACGGCGGCCTCTGGAGCCGGAGCCGCCTGCCCAGTGCCGGTACGCTCGATCACAGAGTCGCCCGTTCCACCTTCGCGGCCCCGCTGAATGCCGAGCCAGATCGACGTGACCATAAAGAGCACGGCGGCGAACGTTGTCGCTTTCGATAGCATCGTGGCGGCCCCACGCGGGCCGAAGGCCGTCTGGGAACCCATCCCTCCAAACGCCCCTGCCAGATCAGCGGCTTTGCCGCTCTGCAGCAGAACGACAATGATCAGAAAGAGACAGACAATCACGTGCACAAGCGTGAGAAAGATGACCATGACTAAGATTCTATCGAGTTCTCGGCGGCGTCTTGATAATGAACAATCGCCGATAGCGAATTCGGATCCAGGCTCGCACCGCCCACCAGGGCTCCATCGATTTCGGTTCGGCGCATCAGCCCTTGGATGTTGTCGGGCTTGGCGCTACCGCCGTAGAGAATGCGCAACTGCTCGGAGGCGTCGCCAAAGTTCTGGTGAATGCGGGTACGGATGATCTGATGGGTTTCGGCCACGACCTCGGGAGTAGCGGTACGTCCCGTTCCAATGGCCCACACGGGCTCGTAAGCTACAATTATACGCGACACGATTTCGTCGGTCAACAAAGCCAGGGCACCGTCGATCTGGCGTCGCAGTACCTCCTGCGTCTTGTGTTGTTCCCTCTCATCGAGGGTTTCGCCAACGCAAACGATAGGCCGGAGATCGGCGCGAAGAGCGCTCTCGATCCGCCGATGGACCGTATCATCGGTCTCATGGAAGTACTGCCGTCTCTCGCTGTGCCCGATGATCACGTCGCGGCAGCCGGCGGCACGGAGCATCGCGGCCGAAACTTCACCGGTGTAGGCTCCCTCGTCCTCCCAGAACACATTCTGCGCCGCAACGCGGACCCTGGTCGCTTTGACCGCCTCGGCGGCGGCGGCTAGCGCCAGGAACGGCGGGGCGACGATGATTTCGCAATGGCTGACGTCTTCGACAAGAGTCCGGAACTGTTCAAGAAAACTGACCGTCTCTTCGACGGTTTTGAACATCTTCCAATTCCCGGCGATGACCGGGGTCCGTGCTGGGGTGAGTGAGGATGACAATGCCGGCTTCCGGGCTTCCACCCGACCAAAAATCTTCTACGATTCTTTCAAGTACTTGTCGAGGATCAGGCGGAGGTTATGGCCGTTGTAGTAATTGCGCTCGGTGCCGGCGTGCTCTTCGCGCACCATCCCTTTGCGGTCGATGAAGAGCATGTGGGGCACATAGGGCGGACGCTTCACCACCGAAAACCCGCCGACGCGGGCCCACATCGCGCGGTCGCCTACCGCTACGTGAAAGCGAACGTTGAACTGGTCGACGAATTTCGGCAGGTCGGTCTTGGCCGAGTCATTCGCCGCAATCCCGACGATCTCGAGGCCGCGGGACTTCCACTCTTCGTAGATGACGTTGAGATTCTGCGTTGCCTCGTGACACAACGGACACGTCGAATAGAAAAACATGACGACCACGACCTTGCCCTTGAGGTGGTCGAGGTCGACTATCTCCCCCGTCACGGTCTCGAGTTCCAAGCCGACGGCCGGCCGGGGAAGCTCGGCGGCGGCCAGCGCGCCGAGGCCGGCTAGCGACAGGACCGCTACCCGGAGGGCACGGGAAAAGCTTCGGTAAGACCGAGGGGCTGTTGGCAAAGCGCGCGTCCTAGCTGGGCTTCTTTCCCTTGGCGGGCTCGGCTAGCAGCTTCTCAAGCTCCGCCTCGATGTTCTTTGCTTGGGCGCTGTAGAATGCTTTGTCCTCGCCGGGATGGTCGCCGCGGATGTTGCCCTGGCGGTCGAGGAAGAACATGTAGGGCACGTAGAACTTCGCCATCACCGAAAGCCCGGCGAAGCGCGTGCACTCAAAACGGCTGGAGATCGTTAGTGGAAACTGCACCTGGTAGGTCTGCTGGAACGTCGCGAGGCTGGTGGCCGCAGAGCGATTGATCGCCAGTCCGACGATCTCGAGGCCGCGTGCCTTCATCTTCGCGTAGAGCGGATTCAGGATCTTCGTCGTCTCCTGGCAGTGCGAACAGTCGGTGTTGAAGAACATCGCCACTACGACTTTGCCGCGCAGTTGCTCGAGCGATAGGTCCCGGCCGTCGATCGTGGTGAATTTCAGGGGTGGCGCCGGACGCGGAACCTCTCCGGCCGGCAAGGCCGAAGCGATCAACAGCACAAGCAGGGTCATGAGAGCAGGCTTTAGAATTCGCATGGTCTTTTTGTTACCTTCGTGCAACGGTTTGGGCGGATTCAGTTTTGACTGCCGAGTGAGCCTTCAATGTATCATCGGGCAGTCCTTCGATGCTACTGACGACGGTGCCGCCTAGCGTGAGAACGAACCTGCCGGTTTCGCTAACGCCGGTGACGCGGTGCGGTGTGGCGCTTTCAAACGTCACCGAGCGCCACTTCTTCTTGCACACTTGGCCGTAGAGGTCGAAGAAACGCGCGGCCGCCTGGGCGTCTTGCCAACGGGAGGCGTAGACCAAAACGGCGCGGTCCTTGACCTTGGTTTCTAGGATGCGGTAATGGCCACCGCGCCACCGTGGCGATAGGGAGTCGGCTTCGTCCTCGGAGAAGTACTGCTTGAGTAGAACGTGATGGTCGAGTTGGCCAATCTCGCCACGGGCCACTTTCTTGAAGCCGCGTCCGGGCTTGGCCTTGGGCAGCGGCGGGTGCGCGGCCTTTCGCTGAGCGAAGTAGGCCTCGGGCTCCATGATGTGCTGCGAGGTGAGTGGCGGGCGCTCGAAAACCTCGCGGAACCCGGCCTTGCCTCGTTTCTCGACCACCGCCTGCTGGAAGAGCAGTCCCTCGACGTAGGGGAACAGCATCGCCTCTCGCAAGAAGAGCGGCGCGGCGGAGAAGACGGGATACTTCTCCGCTTCGAAGCGGGAGGCGCTAGCAGCCGCGATAGCCGCTATACGGTTGGTCGCGAGCGACCGCCCTCTCTCCTGAAAAACGTACTCGGTCATCAGCCACGATGCCTGTCCCTCCATCACGGCCGAGCGCGCAACGTCGCCATCGGCGCCTTTCGACTTCTTGAGGTACTTTTCGAGGTTGAAGTGTTGGTCGGCGAGTGCGTGTGCTAACTCGTGGACGAGCGCGAACTCCTGCATGTCCTCGGGCGTCCACGTGGCGAGGTACAGCTTGCGCGTCTTGAAGTCGTAGAGCGCGGTGGCTTGCTCGGTCAAGACGTCGACGAGTTGCTGTTCGAGGTCGAAGTCATCGTTAACAAATCCGAAAAGCTTGAGAAACAGTTCGTCGAGGCGGATCTCTTCCGGCGAGGTTTCCTCGGCGATTCGAGTCTCGACAAGCTCGCGGATTTCGTCACGAGTGATCAGCTCGCGATCGATGGGCTTACGGAGTTCGAAGCCTGTGATCTCGCTCAGGATGGCGAGCATGCCGTCCACCTGGGCGAACAGCTTGCCGGCACGCTCCGGGGGAATCGAAGAGTCTTGGGCGGCGGCGGGAAGCGAGCTAATGAGCAGTAGTACCGCGGCGAGGAGAGGTGCGACGGCGGCGCGCCGAGGGTACACGTGTGGACTCATGGTCGTTGATCGAGAGACGCGATGCGCGCGGCGAGCGTTTCCGCGCAGGCGGGGGGAGCTGAGACCCGAGCATAGCATGGGGTTGTGGCAGCGCCCTGTACCTGTTTGGTCTAACGAAGCAGCTCAGGTGTGGCGCGGGCCTCCGGGCGGGCAGGACCGGCGTCCTCGCCGGTCTTCTCCCGTGCTTGGAGACAGGGCTCGCAGGCACGTCGACCCGGAGGTCGACGCCGCAGGCCAGGAGGCCCGCGCCACGAGCACGGCATGCCGTGTTCCTACATTCTCGTCGCGCCGGTGTTACCGGACGCGGACGCGGGCGGACCAGATGTCGCCCCACTGCTCTTTGTCGCCGAGGTCGATTCTTGCCCACACGACGACCAACGTTCCGTCGTCGAGCTGCGTGACGGATGGATACGTGACTTGCCGTCCCCAAACCGCGTCGCCCTCGCTTGGGATCGCCACCTCGGCGAGCGTGACGGGCGCCGACCAGGTCTCGGCCTCGTCCGACGAAACGCGCAGCGTCAGCGGCGTGCTATGGGGCGGAGGAGACGCGTCGTGGGTGAGCGCGATGCGTCCGTCGCGCAACCGAAACAGGTTGTGCGAGGCGCGCGCGGCCACGAGATCGGTCTGGACCGGCGTGCCCCACGTTTCTCCCTTGTCTTCCGAGACGACTTTCCAGAGGCGGCCGCCGCCGGTTCGCAACACCATCAGCACGGCGCCGGACTTGAGTTCCGCGATGGTGGGCTCGTCCTGTCCGGCCGGGGTAGTCACGTCGCCATAACGCTTCCAGGTACGGCCCCCGTCGCGGGACTTCAGCACCCCCGCATGTCCTCCGGCGAGCTTGTAGACCGGTAAAAGCAACTCGCCCGTCGTGAGCTCGATGCCGTTTGTGCGGCAGTTATACCCGGGCTCGATCGTGGCGGCTTGCGGCGGGCCCCAAGTCTTTGGCGAGCCGTCGGTCGCACGGAAGTATATCTGGAACGAATCGACGCCGACTTCGCCCTGCTTCTCGCCCCGCACGAAGGGGTAGCGGTTCCAACGGCCTTCGGAGAAGAACAGCCACGTTCGATTGCGGCTGGTCACAAACGCCGGGTCGAAGTCCGACGTGCGCGGGAAGTCGTTCAGCACCTCGGCGGGCGTCCAGGTCTTGCCGCCGTCGGAGGAGTAGGAGCCCAGGATCACTTGATGCACCGAAGCCTCGAACGGTCCGGAAAACCAAGCGCAAGCAAGGCGGCCGTCGGGTAGCACCGTCACGCTGGGGCCGTGATTGAACCCATGGCGGTTATTGAGGTCGTAGGGGTCGGCGTGAGGGTGCTCGAACACCAGGGCGCGCGAGACGATCTCGATCGGGGCTTGCGCGCTGGCCAGGAGTGCGGTGAGGATGAATAAGAGGAAAGCACGTGGGAGTGGCATTGGTGGCGGTCTT
>JAKZVK010000061.1:0-3713 GCA_047516085.1 Bryobacterales bacterium | reverse complement strand
TTGCGATCCCGAGACCCCGCCCGTGGGAATCCTATCCCGCTACATCCTCCGCGAAATCGCGCTCGCCACCTGGATCGGCACGCTGCTGTTCACGTTCGTGCTCTTCCTGCAGTCGATCGGAGAGGTCATGGAGCTTCTGGTCGGGCCCAACGCCTCGACCACCGAAGTGCTTCACCTCTTCGTCCTTACGGTTCCACGAACGCTGAAGTTCACCATTCCGATGGGCGTTTTGGTGGGCGTGCTGGTGGGGCTGGGACGTCTTTCGACTGACGGTGAGATCACGGCCATGCGCGCCGCCGGCATTCCCGGACGCCGCGTGATCCTACCGATCACGTTGTGGGCCACGCTCGGGGCGGTGGCCTGCGCGACGACTACGCTGGTTTTCAATCCCTGGGCTCAACGCGAATCCCGGCGGATCAGTGAGACGCTCAAGATCTCGCAGGTGACCGCGCAGATTCGCCCCCGTGTCTTCATCGAAAGCTTCCCGAAGTTCGTTCTCTACGTGCGCGAGGTCGTGCCCGGCCCGATCGTGCGTTGGAAGGGCGTCTTCATGGCCGACATGCGCGACCCCAAGCAGCGCGGCTCCTTCAGCGGACTCAACGCGACAGTCGACGGCCCCGCGGTCACGCTCGCCCGGGAGGCCATCGCCGTCCCCAGGCCCGACCAGGATCGCGTGCAACTGAACCTGCTGGCGCCGCGGCGCTACGAGCAATCCTACGACCCGAGCAAGTATCAACTCATCGAATACGGGGACCTCAATCAGGTGCTCGATATCGAGTCGTCCAGCCCGTCACAGTCAAGTGCGCTCGATCACATGACGACCGAAGAGCTGATGGCGAAACAGGGGGGCGAAGAAGGCGGCATCGAGGCCGCCGTCGAGTTGCAGCAGCGCTTCGCGTTCCCGTTTGCCTGCCTGGTGTTCCCGATGGTTGGCATTCCGCTGGCGATTTCGTCGCAGCGCCCGGGCCGATCGGTGGGCGTGGTGCTGACCGTCGTGCTGGTGTTCCTGTACTGGATGATCTGGCTGGGCAGCATCGCTCTCGCCCACGCCGGTATGCTGCCGGTCGTCCCGGCCGTATGGTCTGGGAACATCCTTTTCGCGCTGGGTGGCTTGGTGTTGCTATTCCGATTGGACACGCCCGGCCGCAGGGATGTCTCAGCCTTGCTGCTGAGCCCCTTCCGCGCCTTGGCATCGCTGCGCAAGCCCAAGCGCAAAGGCCAAGTCCCGCCGGCGCCGTCGAACGGAGCGCGCCGCCCCCGCCTTGCCCGGTGGCGCAGCAACGGCAACGAATCTCCGCCTGGAGTCCTCATTGTCGATCGCTACGTGCTGACGAGCTTCCTGTACTACTTCGTGGCGCTCCTGGCGGCCTTCATTCTGATCTGGTTCGTCTTCAGCTTCTTCGAGCTGCTGGGCGACATGCTCGCGCGGGACAAGATGGGGCTCTTCATCCCCTACATCTATTACTTGACGCCGTTTCTGATCTACGAGACCACCCCGCTGGCGATTCTCGTAGCGACGTTGATCTGCTTCTTCATTCTGTCCAAGCACCGTGAACTGACCGCCTTCCGCGCGTGCGGCATTAGCCTGTACCGGTTGGCTGCCCCGATCATGCTGGTCTCATTGCTCGTCAGCGGCGGGCTGTTTTGGCTCGACCAGAACTACCTCCCCGAAACCAATATCCGGCAGGACGCGATCCGCGACGAGATCAAAGGCCGGCCCGTGCAGACCTACCTGCGTCCCTACCGCCAATGGACCTTCGGCGAGGGCGACCGCATCTTCTACCACAGCTTCTTCGACTCCGAGCAGAACCTGCTCGCCGGCGTGAACGTCTACGACCTCGACCCCGCAGACTTCCGCCTGCGCCGCCACATCGCCGCCAAGCAGGCGCGTTGGGACGAGGAACAGCAAGCCTGGATCTTCGAGAACGGCTGGGTGCGCGAGATTGAACGCGACCGCGTCACGGCCTTCGAGCCCTTCGACGCGCGTCCCTTCCCGGACATCGAAGAGACCCCCAGCCACTTCTTCAAAGAGGCAAAGAAGTACGAGCAGATGAACTGGCAGGAGCTGTCCGCGTACATCCGCGATCTGACGCAGGCGGGTTTCGACACCGTCAAGTTCCAAGTGCAGTTGCACAAGAAGGTGGCCTTTCCGCTGTTTGCCTTTGTGATGGCCGTGCTCGCCGCGCCGTTCTCAATGCTCGCCGGGCATCGCGGCGGCTTCACCGGCGTCGTGATGTGCCTCGGCCTCGCGGTTGCCTACTATTCGTTGAGCGCCTTCTTCGAGAAGCTCGGCGGACAAAGCCAGTTGACTCCAATGATCGCCGCCTGGTCGCCGAGCATCATCTTCGGATTGAGCGGCGCGTACCTGTTCACGCGCGTGCGCTCGTGAAATGATGCCGAGGCCTGACGAAACAACCTCGCTCCGACCTCGCTGCACCAGCCCAAACCGGACCCGAGTCCGCGAAGCGGACGGACGGATGTTAGCCTAGGGTGAAGCCGTTCACGGCGAAACCCTAGGTAGCGAACTCTCGCGATCAGAGCCCTGAAAGGGCGATGGAAACGCGGCCACGTTTCGAGCGGCTTCAAGGAATCTCTCCATTGTTTTTCCTAATCGAACAAGCCCGCGACCGCCTCGCCTCTCACTTCCCGCCGACGCCTCTCATCGCCTCGGAACCGCTCAGCCGCGGCCAGCGCGTCCATTTGAAACTCGAGTCCCTGCAACCGACGGGCTCGTTCAAGGTACGTCCGTCGATGAACGGCATGTTGGCGCACCTCGAGCAGGCCCGCGCGGCCGGCGTCGTCACCTCATCGTCGGGCAACTTCGCCCAAGGCGCCGCCTACGCCGCAAGCCGCCTGGGGATCGATCTCCAGGTCGTCATGATGCGCGGCGCTTCGTCGTTCAAGATCGAACGCACGCGGCAACTCGGGTCGACGGTGGTTCTGTGCGAGAACACTTTCAAAGACCGTTGGGACACGACCTTCCGCATCCAACGCGAGAGTGGCCGTCTGCTGCTGCACCCCTACGACTCGGAAGAGACGATCGGCGGCGACGGCACGATCGGCCTCGAACTGCTCGATCAACTCGATGGTGACTTCTGTGTCGTCGTCCCGGTGAGCGGCGGCGGACTGATCTCGGGCATCGCCACCGCGGTCAAGCACAAGCGTCCGGGCTGCCGGGTCATCGGCGTCCAACCGGCGGCGAACGGCTCGATGGCGCGGTCGGTCGAGCAGGGCGAGCGCGTCACGACCGACCCCGGCCCCACGCTCGCCGACGCGCTGATGATCGCCCAGCCCGGCGAGCGCACGTTCGGCATCGTGCAGCATCTGGTCGACGACGTAATCTGCGTCGACGAGGACGAGATCACCACGGCGATACGCAGCCTGGCCGAGCAGCAGAAGCTAGTCGTCGAAGGCGGCGGCGCTGTCGGCGTAGCGGCCCTCCTCGCCGGCAAGATTGAAGCGGCGGGGCTGGACGTTGTCTGCATCCTCAGCGGCGGCAACATCCTCCCGGCCAAACTCGCCGAGATCCTCGCTGCGCCGCGTTCCGAGACATAAGCCTCAACCTGCATTCGCCACTGCGCCACGTAAGTCGTGAGTAAGGCGCCCCGGGTCGAATCCCGTTCCCACAACGTCTGTAGCTCGGTCGAGATGGTACCGGCCGCGAACCACCGAGACATCCACAACAGTCGGCCAACCCGACGAGCATGAGAGCC
>JAKZVK010000060.1:0-5764 GCA_047516085.1 Bryobacterales bacterium | reverse complement strand
GAACGCCTTGACCGGACCCGATCTGAAAGGCGGACCGGCGAAGAAAGCAGGATCGAACGTGAAGCATTGCGAAAAACGTTGCACCGCAGCCGTGGCTCGGCTATGCTGTCAGTACCGGGATGGCCAAAACGGTAATCCTGGATAGGGTAGCGGAGATCGCTCGCTTCCCCCGGGCTGACGCCCGGGGCTGTTATCTGTAACGCGCCTTCGGCGCTCGACAGAGCCGACACAAACATGTCGCGCACCCGCCGACCGGACCGCCTGGATCATCCGGCCTGGCTTCGGTCATTCGCAGTAGAATGAACGCGTAACCGCTTTCCGGAGGGTCGAGTGAGAACCCAGACGTTTGCTTTATTGGCAGCCGTAAGCATCTCTCAAGTCTTCGCCGCGGGTCCTGAGCTGACCAACCTGAACCCACCCGGAGGTCAACGCGGAACCGCGATCAAGCTCACGCTCCAAGGCTATGGGTTGACGGGCGAGACGAAGATCCTCTCGAACATGCCCGGCTCGTTCACGCGGCTCACCCCAGACAACGCCGGCAAGATGGCCGGCCGGCGGCTGCCCTTTCTCGTAGAGATCCGCCCTGACGCTCCCATTGGGCTCTATCCGATTCGGGTGGAGACTCAGGATGGAATCTCCAACATCCTGTTGTTCAGCGTAGGTGCGTTCCCCGAGATCACCGAGGCGGAGTCGGAGGATGATGAAACGGAGAACGCCAACGACGGCCCCGAGAGTGCGCAAGCTCTTAAAACGCCGGTGATCGTGAACGGCACGCTCGAGGGCGCTGAGCGCGACATGTACCGAATCAGCGCCCAAGCAGGCGATCGCGTGGTCTTCGAGGTCGAGGCACGGCGAGCGGGTTCGGCGCTCGATCCCGCGCTTCACATTTTCGATGCCGAAGGCCGCCCGATCGGACGCAATAACGATGCGCGCGGGCTCGGTGTCGATCCGCGTTTGGCCGTCGTCTTCGAGAAGGCAGGGGATTACTTCGTCGAGGTCTACGATGCGCGCTTCAGCGAGCAAGACCGCAATTTCTACCGCCTCAAGATCGCAGAGTTCGCTTTCGCCGAGGCCCTGTTCCCCCTCGGCTGGCAACGGGGCGGCGAAGTGGAGGTGGAGCTTTCCGGAGGCAATCTGTCTGCACCCGTCAATGTACGCCCTGACATTGCAAACCTGCCCGACAAGGCCGGTTTTGCTGAGGTCCGCGTTCCGGGCGCGCCCGGCGCCCTGCCGATGCGCTTTCTGGTCGGCGACGGGCCCGAAACCATGGAGCCCGATCTAACGCCCTCCGGGACCGCGGCGTTGGAACCGAACACGGTCATCAACGGCCGCATCTCTCAGCCGGGTGAGAAGGACCGCTACCGGCTCGCGGTTTCTCCCGGTGAGAATTGGTTCATCGAATTACAGTCGGCGGAGTTGGGCACGTCCGAGTTGTACGGCACTCTCGAACTCTACGACGCCCAAGGAGAACCGGTCGCCGAGGCCGGCTACGAGGAAGGCGCGCAAGATCCTAACGTGGTACGAGCGAGGTATCGCCCGAACAGCCGCCCCGCGATTGCCTTGGAGATTCCCTCCGGCATTGACGAGCTGATCGTCGAGGTGGCCGACCTTTTAGGACACGGCGGTGCCGGGTACGGTTATCGCTTGGCGGCTCGGCCGCAACCTCCGGATTTTCTTCTCACCCTCGACACCCCGTTTATCAACATTCCCTTGAACGGCAGCGCCCTCGTGACCGTGACGGCGGAGCGCCGGGGCTTTTCAAAACCGATCCAGTTGAGTATTCACGACGCGCCCGATGACCTGATGGTGGAAGGTGGTTTCATTCTCGCGGAATCCGATACGTTCCGCACTCTCAGAAAGTTTCAGAAGGGCATTCTGACGATCACGCCCAAGCCGGGCGCCAAGCGGCGGAAACTGGACTTATCCGTATGGGGTGAGGCCGTGGCCGACGATGGCACAGTCATCCGCCGGCGGGCTCGCGGTCCGGGCATGGTAACTGCGGTCAGCGGACGTAATCAAAAGGCCTTCACGGCTCCCTGGCTTGACCTGGAGCTACCGGCTGCCGTCCGTCCCCGGCTTCCAGCCGTCCTCGAGGTTCTGACGCCAAGACATGTCCGCCTCGGGCCCGGAACGACGCACGAGGTGAAATGGAGCTTTCAATCGCGCGAGGATGACATCGAGCCACCCGAGGAAGTGAAATTCGCCGGCAGCACGGGCGGACAGGTCCTCGCCACGCTTCCGGAGGAAAAGGATACAAGGAACGACCGCGGGACGATCGTCGTTCGTACTACCGAACGCACCACGGTCGCCAAGGTGGATGTGGCCCTGAGTGGCCAGGTCAAGATCAACGGCCGCGAAGAGACAATCTACTCCCCTACGATTCGCTTTGACATCGTGCAGGGCTACTCGATTGAACCTGCCGCCGAAGTGACTTCCATCCGGCCGGGCGGCACGGCGGAATTAGCGGGGGTGCTGAGACGGGAGCCTGAGTTTACGTCAGCCGTGACTCTGGCGGCGCAGAATCTGCCGCTCGGCGTCGAGTGCGAGCCGCTAGATCTCAGCCCAAAAGAGAATGAGTTTCGCCTGCCTTGCGACGCCGAGAAGACCACTGCGCCGGGGGACTACGAGATTGAGCTCATCTCCCGCTCGACGCTCGCCGGACCTCGCGAGACGCGTGTGCCGTACACCATCGGGCCGCTCAGGATGCGGATGGTGGTGACGGAGAGCGCAGCACCGTCCGAACGCGCGTCGCGCTAAGCGGTCGGCCTGGGGACACGTTCGGTTGCGAAGCCACCCATGGTTAAGGATCGGGCTTTACACCCTTCCGCCGCAGGCAGCCCACGAGGAGATATGCCCTTGGCCCAAAGCTCTGCTCCTGGAGTCGCTTCCCGTCGAGGTCGTGACGCCGCCACAGAATTTCCGCCCAGGGGCTTCGCCCCTGGTAAAGCAAAAAGGAAAAAGAGTCAAGGGAACACTTCCCGGACACAACGAAACCCCACGTCGCCGTCCCAGCTGACGGGCTCGCCCCTGAGGCGATACGAACAGCGGAGGTACCTAGGATCGCTGTACCAGGAGCCGCCGCGAAAGGTTTTGCTCTCTCCCTCCCCAGGCCCCTTCGGGTCGGGATCTTCTCCCTCCCGGTACGGGCCAGACCAATCCGCCGTCCACTCCCAGACGTTGCCGGCCATGTCGTGGAGGCCGAAGCCGTTGGGCGGATAGCTCCCCACGGGGGCGGGACCAAAGCGATCCCTGACCCCAAACTCGGCGCGCGTATCGTCAGGCTCTTCGTCGCCCCACGGGTAGATGGCGTCTGCACGCCCACCCCGCGCCGCGTACTCCCATTCAGCCTCCGTTGGCAGCCTACCCCCCGTCCATTCACAGTACGCTTTCGCCTCATGCCAATCGACGTTGACCACGGGACGGTCGGTCTCGGGCCATCGTTGGCTCGGCATCGTGTTTCCCGTCCGATAGGCGAACACCGAGTACTCTGCACCTGTCACTTCCGTCGTTCTCATCTGGAACGGCTTGGTGATCTCGACACGGTGCCTTTTCTCGTCGTAATCGCAGTATCGGTCCTTTTTTTCACCGACGCAGCCCATCTGGAATGCCCCGCCAGGAGGAAGTGGAATGTCCTTCCACAACGGCTTGTCCCAATTCGAGGGCCTTGCCTCTGCCAGTGCTTCGGGCAATTTCGTTCCTTCGTCCCTGAGCACCCTGCTGGTCTGTTCCTTAGACATGGTTGTCGCCGTGCCGTGTTCTCCGTCCTGCAACTTCGCTCCGCGCAAGTCGGCGAAATCCAGCGTGGCCCCCGTCAGGTTCGCTCCCCTCAGATCCGCATCGCGCAGATCCGCGCCCGTCAGGTCGGCAGCCTGCAAGTCTGCCTTGGCGAGGAACGCCCCCTCGGCCCTTGCATTTCGGAGGTTTCTTCCCTCCAGTCGAGCTCCTTGCACCAACCTCAAGTCCTCCCACTCCCACCCGGCGGGCTTGATCGATACGTCTTGCCTCTCGAAGTTCGCGTTCAGGCTGAAACCAAGCACCGCTCTGATGGTGGGCTCATTCTCGTCCGCGAGTTGGACGAGCGACTCGGGCTCGGGAAGCTGATTGACGAACACCTCAGTGATCCACGGCAAGGCTCAAACAAGAAGTTCCCGCTGGCCGATCTGCTGCGGCAGTCGGTTTACAGCCGACTCGCCGGCTACGAGGACCTCAATGACGCCGTTCGAGTATCCGCCGATCCGACCTTTCGCTTGATCGGCTAGCAGAAGAACTGGGATCGCGGCGGGGCGCTCACCTCGCGGCTACAGAGCTTCGAGACAGGGCTGCTCGCGAGTGAGGAGAATCTGCTGGGATTGATGGCGGTGAACCGCGAGTTGGTCGCGCAAGCCGAGACGACGGACGACTGCGAGCGCGTTGTGCTGGACATGGACTCGACCGAAAGCCCTGTCCACGGCCAGCAGGAAGGCAGCGCCTACAACGGTCATTTCGAGTCCGTCTGCTACCACCCGCTGTTGCTGTTCAACCAGCACGGCGATTGTCTGGCGGCGAAACTGCGAGCGGGCAACGTCTCCAGCGCCGAGGACTGGCACGAGTTGCTGCTGCCCGAGATCGAGCGCCAACAGGCCGAAGGGAAACACGTGACGTTCCGGGCCGACGCAGCCTTCGCCAAGCCGGAGATTTACGAAGCGTTGGAGCAGCGTGGCGTGGACTATGTGATTCGCATCCCGGCCAACAAGAACCTGGAGTTGGAGATCGAAGATATTCTGTTCCGTCCGCCGGGCAGGCCGAGCGCCAAGCCGCTGGTGCGCTACAAGAGCTTCCGCTATCAGGCCGCGAGCTGGTCCAAGCCCCGGCGGATCGTCGCCAAGGTCGAGCTTCATCCCGGCGAACTGTTCGCGCAACCCGGCTTCATCGTCACCAACATGACCCGGCCCAGTCGCTCGGTGGTGCGCTTTTACAACAAGCGCGGCACTGCCGAGCAGTGGATCAAGGAAGGCAAGCAGGCCACGAATTGGACACGGTTGTCGTGCCATCGTTTTCGAGCGAACGAAGTTCGCTTGCAACTCAGCGTCCTGGCTTACAACCTCGGCAACCTGTGGCGACGGCTGGGTCTGCCCCAGCGCATCAAGAGCTGGTCGCTGACTAGCTTGCAACACAGGTTGATGAAGACCGGCGGCCAGCTGGTCAAACACGCGCGATATTACTGGTTGCTGCTGGCGGAGGGGTATCTGAACCGCCGGCTGTTCGGCGACATGCTGCGTCGGATCTGGGCGCTGCCTGTGCCGGGTGGGTAGCGTTGCCCGGGCGAGGATCAACAGTTTGTGGCTCCAAAAAGGTTTCGCAGGGAGCAGTGTCGGCCGGAGCGCCGTTCAGCCCGCTGAATCAACGACTGTGAGCGGACGGACGAGCTCTGGCGCCTACCGGCAGAGGTGATGTACAGGGTTCAGCGTAAAAGGACGTGCTGTTCGGAGCGGCGTGAGTGTATACTGTGGCCGTGCCAGGGCCAAAATGGAAATCCTGGCTACAGGGCTGAAGACACGCGTCTTGGCCGGTCCGTTGCTCTGAAGTTTCTACCGCCGCGCTTGGTCTCGAACGCTGACGGAGATTGAACGTAAGACAGACCAGATAAGGATCAGGCATGGATATCACGAAAGACCAACTACTCAAGGCCTACCGCGACATGAAGACGATCCGGGAGTTCGAAGAGGGTCTCCACGTGGAGTTTGCGACTGGTGACATTCCGGGCTTTGTGCATCTCTATGCGGGC
>JAKZVK010000059.1:0-3221 GCA_047516085.1 Bryobacterales bacterium | reverse complement strand
CCGCTGCCGTCCCCCCGCGGGGCGCAATGAGCGGCGGCTGTAGGACCCACGACCGCTGCCCGATGGCCCCTCGAGGGTGCGGTCGCCGCAGTCGCCGACCACAAGGTGTGGGGTCGTCGGGAGTCAAGTGCATACCCCGACAACCGAATTCCGACCACATCTACTCGTTCATGAACTGGGGGACGCGGGGTTGGCTGTCCCCGAAGGTCAACACCAATTTCTCGTTCCGCTACCGCCAGGACTTGCGCCGCCTCACCGACGGTTCGCCCTCGCTCTCGATTCTCAACTCATTTCCGCAGAACCGCCGGCTGGAGCTGATGGCGGCTTCGATCGAAGTCCGGGACCTGGCGTCGAGCGGCGCGTTCGGCGGCTCGTCGTTGCGGGTCGGACGGCAGTACATCTACGGCGCGGAGTTGGCTTCGCTCGACGGCGTGTCGTTTACGTTGCCGAAAGGGCGATTCGCGCTGACGCTGTTCGGCGGGCGGCGGTTCACCTATTACTCCAACCCCAGGCAGCGCGTGATGGGCGGAGGCAACCTGCTGATCCGTCTCCCCGGGGAATCGAGTCTCGAGTATGAAGCGCTTTTCTATGTGCGCGGAAGCCACAACATCGCCTTCCGCAAGCGCCTCAGTCTCGATTGGCGCTTGCGCACCCATTTCAAGATGGTAGGGGGCTCGCCGGTCGACTTCAGCGCGCAGGTGATGTATTTGCCCGTGAACGGGCGAACGACAGCGCGCTTCAGCTTCTTCCAGAAGCTTTCGGATAACGATTATTTCTACGACTACACGGTGATCGCGACGGACCGCGACCCGTTCAACCGGCTCAGGCGCCTCAACCTGGGCCCGATCTCGCCCTACAGCCAGTTCATGGTGCAGGCGCGTCGCGAGATCATCCCGCGGGTGCGGATTGGCGGCACGGTTTGGGTGCGCCGGTTGAATGATTCCGAGAAAGACGCGGGGCCCTTCATGGCCTCGTTCGAGGACTACCGCTTCAACTTGCAGACGTTCCCGCAACGGCAACTCGAATTCTTCGCCGAGTTCCACCAGCGCAACACCGACCGGATAAGCCCGCTGGGCGTCACCGATTTCGACGACGTGAGCCGGTCGGGCGAGACGAGGGTGCAGGACTTCACCGGCGAGCTTCGCCGCACGTTCGGCGACGGTCACGTGATCCTGAGCGGCGGCGCTTTCTACCGCAGGTTCAACCTACAGAACCGGTTCTTCCTCATCGACAATGCCAGGGTGTTTGGCGTGCTGGGCGGGTTCTCGGTCAAGCTGCATCAGAGGGCACGTATCTATCTCGACTATAGTCTTGATGACGACTTTTTCATCTTTCGGCCCAGTGTTCGGCGGGCCCACCTGCTGCGGGTAGGCACACAGTTACGGTACTGATGAGCGGACGCGGGAACAGGATCGTGAAGGACGGAGCCGTGAACGACGGAGCCGCGAAGGACCGCAACGCGACGCGCGGTTGGGCGGTAGCGCCGGCTCTGCTGGCCTTGAGTTTGGCCTTGTCCGCCCCCTACGCCTTCGCCCAAGAGAAGCCTTCCTCCGAGCCCGCCCAGGAGACCGAACGTCGAGTCAAAGTGGTCATCGATACTCCAAACATGGTCTTACTTCCCGAGGCCGAAGAGTTCTTCGTCCACGAGTTTCACGCCACCCAGCTCGAGTTGGACTGTAGCGTCTGTCACGTGCCTGTGGAAGAGAACTCGACGGTCTTGGGCCGCCCCGGCCATGAGCAGTGCGAGGTGTGCCATCAAGACGACTACGAAAGTGACTTGACGCCCAGGTTTTGCGGCCAGTGTCATTCGACCTTTCCGCCGTTTAGCAGCGAGGATCTGGTGCCGTTTCCGTTCTTCAAGAAGAAACGCGCCATTCTTTTCGACTTCTCACACAGCTTGCATGTCGATCCCGGCGCGCGCGTCAACGGGAAGACGGGTTTTCGCGCCGACTGTACGTTCTGCCATCAGTTTGACTTGCAGGGCGTTTTCGCGTCGTTCCCGAGCCATCCGCAATGCACGAGCTGCCATCAGAAGGAGAACATCGCCCCGAATCTGACCCCGCAGTCGGACACCGCCGATTGCCGCGGCTGCCACAACCCCGAGGAGATCGAAAACCCCGGTTTCACCAAAGAGCGAGTGATGATCGCCGACCACGTAGTGTCGGGCGTCCACGTCAACCTGCGGTTTTCTCACGTCGCTCACTTCAAGGTCAAAGACAAATACAACCTGGACTGCACGACGTGCCACCACGCGATCCCCCAGAGCACGAGTCTGGCCGATCTGACGCTACCCCAGATGCTCGACTGTGTCGAATGCCATGACACGGATAAGGGCCTGGAGGCCGAGTTCCGCATGTCGAATTGCAGCAACTGCCATGTTGATACGCAAGTGGGGTCGCTTCCGGCCAGCCACTCGAAGGCGGTAAAACCGCTCTTTCACACCGAGAGCTTCCGCATCGACCACGAGGTCCAGGCCGTGGAGACGGGGGCGAAGTGCTACGTCTGCCACACCAACGTCTCGCCGGCGGCCTCGGCCGAGAACCAGTGCGCCTCATGCCACGAGGTGATGAGGCCGGAGTCGCACACGGCCCGCTGGCGTGACGACATCCACGGCAAGCATGCCGCGCTCGATCGAACGACGTGCGCGACCTGCCACACGGCCGACACCTGCATCCGCTGCCACAATTTGCTCCCCCGAAGCCATGCGCCGCTGGGGCCGTTCAAGGCCGGCGCCCACGCCAATCTAGCGATGCTGGAGCAGCGTTCCTGCTTCACTTGCCACACGTTCGAAGACACTTGCTCGCAGTGTCACCGACGGTAGGGGCCATCGGCGGGTGCCGTGCCGCCTCCGGCAAGCCCATGCGACTAGAGAACCCCTTCGCAGTTGGTTGGGCCGGCAGGTAAACCTTCGCCGTTAGGAAGATCTGTGTGGCATAATTGACGGGCGTCCTGTCGGAAAACACCAGGAGCCATGAACAGGTCAGCCTAAACACGAGTTATGTCTCTTTGTGTTCCAACCACCGTCTAAGGAATGCACCTATGATTAGACACACTACTGTCCGGCTATAAATAGAATAGAATCAACTGGTTAGAAATTGAGGGGTGCGGGTCTTTGGAGTCGATGTCGTGAAAGGCCCGTACAATGGGGGTTATGGGGTATGCACTTGACTCCCGAAGCCCCAAGGTCTAGTATCCGGGCTCTGGAGGACCATTCGCGCACG
>JAKZVK010000058.1:0-2957 GCA_047516085.1 Bryobacterales bacterium | reverse complement strand
GTTAGCACTGACAAGCCCCCGGCCTCAGCCGGTTCGAATTCAGAAGACCCGCTAGTAGTAGTCCGCGCAACTCATGTAATAGCCGCACGTTTCGCAAAGCAACTTGCACTTGATCTCGGCCAGGCGGCTCGAGCAGCGCGGACAGAATTGGCAGGGGTCTTCATAGCTCGCGGTGGAAGCCGATTCGGGCTCCGGAGGCCCTAGGAAAGAGCCCGGTCCCACGCCACGGTGGTGGTTGCAAATCCGTTGCAGGTTCGATAAGGTCCATTGATGGTATGAGTGCTCCCGCCACCGCCCCACCGATCGTCGACATCACGCCGGAACTCACCAACCGGGTCCTGTACTACATGGTGATGATGCGGGAGTTGGAAGACCGCATCGAACTGAAGCTGTACCGGCAAGGGGAAATCGTAGGCGGCTGCTATACCGGCCGGGGGCAAGAAGCGATTCCCGTCGGCAGCGCGATCGTTTCCGAGCCCAACGACTACATCTGCCCGTCCCATCGCGACATGGCGGCCTTCCTGATTCGCGGGATGACGCCGCGCGAGATCATGGCGCAGTACCTGGGCCGCGCCACCGGGCCCACCGGCGGCCGGGACGGGAACATGCACATGGGCTGCTTGCGCCGCCGCCTGCTGCCCATCATCAGCAGCATCGGGGCCAGCGTGCCTGTCGCCGGCGGCATCGCGCTCTCGATGAAATACCGCGGCGAGCCGAACGTCGTCTTCAACTACTGGGGCGACGGCGCCACCAGCCGCGGCGATTGGCACGAGGGACTCAACTTCGCCGCCGTGCAGAAGCTGCCGATCGTCTATCTGTGCAACAACAACCTGTTCGCCTACTCGACGCCCATCGAAAAGCAGATGGCCATCGAGAACGTAGCCGACCGCGCGCCGGGCTACGGCATTCCCTCCGAGATCATCGACGGGAACGACGTGCTCGCCGTCTACGAAGCCACGCAGCGGGCGGTGAAGCACGCACGCTCCGGCCACGGGCCGTATCTGATCGAATGCAAGACCTTCCGCATGAGCGGGCACTCGGCGCACGACGCCGCTGACTATGTCCCCCAGCACCTGCGCGAGGAGTGGTCGAGAAAGGACCCCATCCTGCGGTTGCAGAAGTACATGGTCGAGCATGACTGGGCATCGGAATCGGATTTCAAAGAGATCCGGCAAGGCGTGCTGTCCGAGATTGACGATGCGGTCGATTGGGCGCTCGCGCAGCCCTATCCCGACCCCGCCACCGTCGAAGACAACGTGTACGACACACCTACCGAGCCGTGACCGTCAGGGAGCGGTTAGCTTCGCGCAACTCTATCGATTGCGCGAATCACTCAACAGAGAGCTGCCGCTCACCAACGACTACACATCCCCAGACCAAGGAGAGTCCATGGCCCAAACCACCTACGTCGAAGCCATCCGCCAAGGAATCGTAGAGGAAATGAGGCGTGACGAGTCCGTGTTTGTGATGGGCGAGGATGTGGGCGTCTACGGAGGCGCTTTCAAAGTTACCAAGGGTCTCATCGAGGAATTTGGCGAGCGCCGCGTGGTCGATACGCCGATTTCCGAGTCGGCCATTGTGGCAGCGGGCACCGGCGCGGCCATCAACGGGCTGCGGCCGGTGGTCGAAATGCAGTTCTCCGACTTCATGGCTTGCGGATTTGACCAGATTACGAACTTCGCGGCGAAGTGCCGCTATCGCTGGGGCGCTTCGGTTCCGATGGTCATCCGCGCGCCCGCGGGCGGCGGAATCCACGGGGGGCCCTTTCATTCCCAGAACCCCGAGATGCCCTACGTGCACACACCGGGGCTCAAGGTAGTGCAGCCGGCCACCGCCTACGATGCCAAAGGGCTGATCAAGGCCTCCATCCGCGACAACGACCCCGTCATCTTTCTCGAGCACAAGTACCTCTATCGCAGCGTCAAGGAAGAGCTGCCGTCTGAGGAGTACACGGTGCCGCTCAGCAAGGCGGCCATACGCCGCGAGGGCACCGACCTGAGCGTCATCACTTACGGATGGATGGTGCACATAGCTCTTGAGGCTGCCGGGAAGCTTGCCGCCGAGGGCATCGATATGGAGGTCGTCGACCTGCGGACGTTAGTGCCGCTCGATCGAGATGCGGTGATCGAGACCGCGAAGAAGACCAGCAAGGTGATCCTGCTTCACGAAGACACGCTGACGGGCGGGCTCGGCGGCGAGTTGGCCGGCATCATCAGCGAACACGCCTTCGAGCACCTCGACGGACCCCTGGTCCGCGTTGCCGCACCCGATACACCGGTCCCCTATAGCTCGCCGCTTGAGGAAGCGTTCCTGCCGAATGTCGAGAAGGTCGTCGAGAAAGCGCGTTGGCTGAACAGCTACTAGCCTCTGGTTGAACCTCGCCGGACCTAGAGCATTTTCCGGGGAACCCGACATGGTCGACCCCAACCGCCGGCAGTCACTGGTGCTGGACTTCTTGGTCGACCAGGCGGGCAACCGGTTCTTCGATGGCGGCAATGGGCGACCGCATCGGCAAGAACGCCGTCGCGTTGACCCCTCTCCCCGAGGCGCCGGACCGGCAACAGCGCTCCCCACAACTAGGCGGCAGCGCGAAGCTAGAACCGCGAGGGGAATAACACGTAGGCGAATAGTAACCCCAACAGGCCCGCGAACACGACGTAGTACATCATCGGAACAATCGTCCGGCGGATCAACAGCCCCTCTCGGCCCACCAACCCCACGGTGGCGCTGGCCGCGACCACGTTGTGGACCGTGATCATGTTCCCGGCGGCCCCGCCGAGCGCCTGCATCCCCAGCACCACCAAGTGCGGCGCCCCGATGCGGTCGGCCACGCCGTATTGAAACAAGCTGAACATCAGATCACTCACGGTATTGCTGCCGGCGACGAACGCCCCCAGGGCCCCAATCATCGGGGCGAAGAAGGGCCAAGTGCCTCCCGCCAGGTGTGCTACGTACTC
>JAKZVK010000057.1:0-3786 GCA_047516085.1 Bryobacterales bacterium | reverse complement strand
TTTCTGCTGCTTCACGCAAATCTCCTGGACTGACGATGTTGTAGCGCTCGAACACCGAGCGCCCCGTAAACACGGGCCTAGTTCGCCGCGCACGGGACCCTTCATCACGTGCGCATCCATCCGGCCGTTCTTCTTCGACTCACTCATGGGCGTTGGCTACGTGTGCTCCACGAGGGCTCGCTCGTATTCTGGCCAGTTCCCGACGTGATATTTCGTCTTATACTTCGGGTGCACCCTTGAATTCACGCGGAAATTGTGCGCCAGCGGTCGTCAACGACGCCAGGGGACCCGCGTTTCAGTCAGGCTGAAGTTGTGTAGACTTGCACCAACGCCGGTGACGGCGTGGATAGGGCGCTCCTGAAAATACCCTTCACGGCCCAGCGGCGGCCTTCAAGTCACGGGCGCAAATCGGACAGATGGGACTCTGCGACGGATCCAGGCCACGTTCGATCATCAGCTTGCGGATTAGGATTGCTGCGTCAATCGATTCCTTGAACGTTTGCGCGAAGAACATGCCCTCCGCAACGGTCAGCGGCGTCCACCCCAGCTTGTTCTTCGCATCGAGCCTTGCGCCCTTGTCCACCAGGAACTGGATAATGTCAGTCTGCCCCCGGACGGCGGCGCCATGCAGCACGGAGCTGCCCGCCCATCGCATGTCGCCCCACAGCGGCGTTGTCTTGCCGTTGACCGTGGAGGTTGCGGGGAGACTATCGAGATTGATGGGATTGTTCATGATCAAGTAGTACGGGTCGCCTTCCAAAATGGAGATGTCACCGAAATCGGCGACCGCGTTAACCTCGCTGCCCAGTTCCCAAAGCAGCCTGACCGCCTCGAGCGACTCGGCGGGGGTCACTCCGCTTTCCGGTCCAGCGCTTTCCCCGTCCCAGAAGGTGAGACCGGCCGCCGCCATCAGCGGCGTCACCCCCTGGACCGTCGGAATCAGCGGGTCGGCACCATGCTGCAGGAGCAGGCGCATGTACGCCACGTCGGTGTGCTTGGAGGCTAGATAGAAGGCCGTCGCGCCGACAAAGCTGATGTAGTTGCGCCCAATCGGGATATTCGGTGGCATCTGCACTTCCGAGCGCAGGTTGGTGATTTTCTTCTCCTTCCACATGTTGCGCACGTTAGGGTTCGCTCCGTGGTCCAGCAGTGCCTTGGCGACCACGAGGCTATCGATGTTGCCGGTGGGAGTGGGCGGAGGCTGGCGAGTCGTGCCCGGCCTTCGCATCCACGACAAGGCGTGCAGAAACGATCCATTGGCGTCGGGGACGTTTGGGTCGGCGCCCTTCTCGATCAGCGCAAGGGCGACGTCATAGTGGGCGTTGATGATCGCCAAGCCCACCGCATAGCTGCCGTCCAACTCGGCGTCGGGGGCACTGCCCGGGCGGATGGCGAACTTCCATGCCTCGCTCGGCCGGACGTAATCGTTCGGATCGGCGCCCTCATCGAGCAGCGCACGGACCGTCTCGATATGGCCCGCGCGGATGGCGAACATGAGCGGCGTGAATCCGGCATGCGATCGCTCGTTGACGGCGGCCCCGGCTTCGATGAGCGTCTTGACGGCCTGCGCGTTGTTTTCTGCGGCCGCCCACATCAGCGCCGTCTGCTTCTTCCAGTTTTCCTTCGCGTTGACATCGGCGCCATGGGCGATCAGTACCTTGAGGGCGTTCACCTTCCCGGTACGTGCTGCGGTCATGACGGATGTCTGGCCTTCCGGCGACGCGTCGTTCGGATCGGCGCCGGCCTTCAGCAGTCTCTCGATCATGGTCGCGTTACCGTTGGTGCAGGCCAGCGAAAGCGGTGTGATGCCGAAGCGGTTGGCAGCGTTGACGCTGGCACCGGCGCGAATCAGTAGATCGACCGAGGCTAGATCGTCATGCCGCACCGCCCAGTGCAACGCCGTCATCCCGTCTGGTTCGGAGGCATTCACATCGACGCGTTGCTGCAGCACGGCTTTGACAGCGGCCGCGTCAGCCTTTTTCACCGCTTCCATTAATCGCAGCTCGCTACCTGCGGCGCCGAGGCCGGCGGCCGACAGCAGCAGCCCCATCGAACCTACAACCAGGCAAGCGCCGCGGTGTTTCACTCGAATCATCCTGTCCTCTCCAGTGTCTAGGTCGAAAATCCCGCACACGCCAGGAGGCCATCCTACAGTTGGAAAGAGACCTTTGCAACCGACTGATTATAGGGCTCCTCCGCAGAACTTGTGGGTGAACTCCAGGCTCATGAACAGTAAAGCCTTTTGAATTAACGCTTTAGACGGAATCCAAGCACGTAGAAGGTCGTGATCAGAACTTATCAGCGTTCGTCGGGCCTGTGGGGCTGTGGAAAACCCTTGGTTTTCCAAGGGCTGGGCACCAGCCCGTCAGATCCACAGGCTGCATTTCACCCACGGATTCTGCTGAGGAACCTATTGTTTTACCGCTCAGTAGGGAATGAGACGCTGAGATCCTCGGCACGATGTCCTGACTGGCTCGCAGCCGAACGGCACGGCCTTCCCGGCTGGCGAGGACATGACCTGCAAGGGGTCCAGAGCGGATCGTCATCCGGGTCGCGGACCGCCGCCACAAACGGTAGGCCACGCAGCAGGGACCCGAGGACCGGCTCGAGGATGTCCGCCAGTCGCTGCTCCGAGAGCGCGACGCCGCTCCACCGCGCCGGGTCCGTCGCGCGGGGTAACCAGACGAGCAAAAAAGCGCCGCCCGGGGAGCGTTCGAAGACGCGCGTCGCCGCGTCGCGGCGAGACGGCGGGGACCGGCGCACGAGGTGCGCAATCGCTGCAACCTCGGCAAACCGGGCATCGGCCGGCACCGTTGTCTGGGCCCCCGCGTGCTGCAAGAGGCGTTGGAGCTCGGTATCGTGGAAACGTCGCTCTTCGGCGCTGAGCCACCACGTCCCGGCCTGCACGTTCGCCAACGTCTGCCGCAGGAGCGGAATGAACGCCGTGCGATCCTCCTCTGGCGCGCCTTGCACAGACGCGCACGCGACAAAGGCGACAGGCAGCCCGGTTGGGGTGACTCCATCGGCACCGCTCCACTCGCTGAATGGCGGCTGGCCAGCGCTCGGAGGACTGGCGAGAGATCGAGGACGAGCAGTCGCGGTTCGATCCGCCAACTTTCTGATGCGAGGTGCAACGATGGCGATCTCACGACGTAAGGCGCTCTCCGCACCTGCGCCCGCGAGTGCCGGCGGTTGCTCGACACCGGAGAGGTCAAGAACGCCGCAGAACTTGCCCTCGGGCACCGGATGTTCTTCGGCGAAGCGTCGTTGCGTCGCGCTGTTGGAGAATACCTTCAGCACTACCACCGGGAGCGACCGCACCAGGGGCGCGGGAACGAGACGCTCGATTCCGCGCCGCGGTCCACGGAGGGGGAGCTTCGGTGCACTGAGCGACTCGGCGGCCTCCTCAAACACTACGCGCGAGCGGCGTAACGATGGGCGCTATCACTCGGTCAGCTGTAATCATCCGCCCGTTGCGACCCTACCTCGCATGGGCCAAGCGAGACGACACCACTGATATCGCCGAGCAGGTCTTCGAGGACCTGCGACGGGCGCCTCACGTGTACCTCTTGCCGGAATACGGGGACGCCGACTCGGAACGGGAGATTCTGGACGACTTCTGGCCAGACCTGTTCGCGGCGATGGTGAACTGTTGGCTGACCGATGAGCAGCAGTGGCCAAAGAACCGGACGCACCAGATGTTTGGAGAGTGGTTCGACCTCCAGATGTGTCCGGTGGTCGAGGATCTGCATTTGGATGAAGAGCTGGTCGAACTCGACTAGAGCC
>JAKZVK010000056.1:0-7040 GCA_047516085.1 Bryobacterales bacterium | reverse complement strand
GGGCACCCGGAAGACAAGGCGGAGCGTCAACGCCGTCTCGATCGCACAGTCCGAGAACGTCTTCGGCGCGCCTGGTCGACCGGACGGCGACGGGCGCCACGCGTCCGTGGCGTCGGCAGAGAGCCATAGCGTCACGTCCCCTCGCTGGACCAAGGCCTGCTCGTACGCTGACCAATGCCCCACGCGATACTTCGTCGTGTGCTTCGGATGGACCTTTGATCTCATCTCGAGATCGTGCACCCGCAGCGGTCACCGTGGCCAGAGAGCCGACAGCTGCCTCGTCGCATCCGAAGGGTTGTGCACCAACGCGCTGTCGAGGTGCGGGCGCTGTCGCCGCGCAGCGTACACGATGGCACGCCTGTCGCCCCCTATTGGGCCGCGGTTCCGTGGGCGAATGTGCAGCAGCAAGATCAACCTGAGAAGTGGGACAGGCAGGTGTTGCTGGTTCTACCGCAGGCTCCCAAGAAGGTGGAGGAAACGCTCGGCCAATGGCTGGCCCAGAGCGTCAGCAAGAACCGCAACATGGCGCGTTTCCTGCTGCCCAAAGCCCGGGCGTCGGGATTCTCAAGGAAGCGGAAGCCGGTGTCCCGGTCGCCGACCTGCTGCGACAGCATGGCGTCAGCCGCACAACGTGCTTCAAGTGGCGGAGCAAGTATGCCGGCGCGTCGGTCGCCGATGTGAAACGGCTGCGCGAACTCGAAGGCGAGCATGCGAAGCTGAAGCGGGCTCTCTCTCAATCCGCCCGAGCCGCCCCGCGGCGCCGGCGTCTGCCCTGAGGTGTTCAATCCTGTTCAAATCTCTTCGGCCGGACGCCTTTCCATTACAATTCTCGCCTTCGCGGACAATCGACGGGGATCGCGTTGGAGGTCCTGTGGAATTAGCGCGTGTCGGAAACGGTGGCACGACCGTGTCGGTTGTCGTGCCCGTCTATAACAGCGCTCGGATGCTGCCCGATCTCGTGGCCGAACTCGAACCGGTGCTCAGCCGGGTGGCGACGGCGTATGAGTTGATCCTGGTCAACGACGGGAGTCCGGATGCCAGCGGGCGGGTCGCGGCGGATCTGGCCCAGCAATACAGCTGGGTCCGTGCGATCGAGTTGTCGCGGAACTACGGGCAGCACAGCGCCCTGCTGTGCGGAATCCGCGCCGCGATTCATCCTATCGTCATCACGATGGACGACGATCGCCAGCACCCTCCGGAGGAGATCGGGCCGCTCATTGAGAAACTGGACGAGGGCTTCGACGTCGTCTACGGCTGGCCGCGTCGCGAGCAGCACGGCTTGTGGCGCGCCGTCGCCTCCCGGGTCAGCAAGGTCGCGCTCCAGCACGTGCTCGGTGCGGATACGGCTCGCAGGGTGAGTGGGTTTCGGGCGCTCCGGACCGGGTTACGCGATGCGTTCGCCGGCTATCGTGGCCCGTTCGTCAATCTCGACGTGCTTCTGACCTGGGGCACGGATCGATTCACGTCGATCGGCGTTCACCATCGTTCGCGGCACAGCGGCACGTCCAACTACACCGCGCGGAAGCTGATCGAGCACGCGCTCAACATGCTGACGGGGTTTGCGACCGTACCGCTGCAGCTCGTGGTCACCCTGGGGTTCGCGCTGTCGGTGTTCGGGCTCGTGCTGCTGGGCTACGTGCTCGGGCGCTACCTTGTCCAGGGAGTCGCCGTGCCGGGCTTCACGTTCCTGGCGTCGGTCACCGTGATTTTTTCCGGCGCGCAGCTGTTTACCCTGGGCGTGATCGGCGAGTATCTCGCCCGTATGCACTACCGGATGATGGCTAAACCGGCCTACGTGGTTCGGGCTGACTCCCGAGCATCCGGTGTGCGGGAGGGTCCCGCGCGCGCGTCCGCCGACGAGGTGGCCGAGCCATGACGCGCTCTTCTGTGCCCGTCGAGAGGATGGTATCGCTCCCCGCGACCGGCGAACCTTGCCAGTATCTCGAATGGGACTCGACGTTCTTCGGCCATCGGATCGCGCGTGCCACCCACGGGAGACTCAGCCCGGAAATTGCGGCCGAGGTCGAGCGGTGGTGTGTGTCCCATCGGATCGACTGTGTCTACCTGCTTGCTCGGTCCGACGATTTTGCGACGGTTCGAACTGCGGCGAGCTGCGGATTTTACCTTGTGGATGTGCGCGTGACACTCGAGGTCGACGCGCAGAACGCCTTGCCAGAGATCCGCCCCGAGGGAGTGGTCCGTCCATGGACCTTGTCAGACGTCCCGTCTCTACGGGAAATCGCGCGCCGGAGCCATCACGGCACGCGGTTCTACGCAGACGAGCGGTTTGACGCGGCACGGTGCGACGAACTCTATGCGGAATGGATCGAACGGAGCTGTCGAGGCGATGCGGACGCCGTCTTCGTCGCCGAACTGGACCACGGCGTCGCCGGCTACCTGTCGTGCCATGCGCCCGAGTCGAAGGTCGGGCAAATCGGGCTCGCGGCCGTCACCGAGGCGGCCCGGGGACGTGGTCTCGGATCCCAGATGCTCGGCCACGCGCTGCGGTGGTTCGCGAAGCACGGGGTCGGTGTTGTCAGTGTCGTGACGCAGGGCGGCAACAAAGGCGCCCTGCGTTTTTATCAGCGGCACGGGTTCACCGTCCAGTCACTCGACCTGTGGTATCACCGCTGGCTCGGTCCTTCGACCCCGGGCGCCGCGCCATGACCGAATATCGCATTCCGTTCAATCGGGTGTCTCTGCTCGGACATGAATCCGCCTATGTCGAACAAGCGCTGGGACACGGCCATCTGGCGGGTGATGGCCCCTTCAGTGTTCGTTGCCAGGCGCTACTCGAGGAGATCCTGGGTGTCGAGAAGGCCCTGCTCACGACATCGGGGACGCACGCGCTCGAGATGGCGGCACTCCTTCTGGACATTGCGCCCGGTGACGAGGTGATCGTTCCGTCATTCACCTTCGTGTCGACGATCAATGCGTTTGTGATCCGAGGGGCCGCACCGGTATTCGTCGACATACGCTCAGACACACTCAATATCGACGAGGCACAGATCGAGAGACACCTCACGGCCCAGACCAAGGCGATCGTGGTCGTGCACTACGGCGGCATCGGCTGCGAGATGGAGGTCATCGCGGACTGTGCCGCGCGTCACGGAATTCCGGTGGTCGAGGACAATGCCCACGGGCTGTTCGGACGCTATCGCGACCGGTATCTGGGGACGTTCGGGCAGCTTGCCGCGCTCAGCTTCCACGAGACGAAAAACTACACGTGCGGGGAGGGCGGAGCGCTGATCATTCGTGACCCGGCGCTCATCGAACGCGCGGAGGTCATCCGAGAGAAGGGTACCAATCGCAGCCGATTTCACCGCGGCGAAGTGGACAAATACACCTGGGTGGACGTCGGGTCGAGCTACTTGCCGTCCGATCTGCTCGCCGGCGTACTGCTCGCCCAGCTAGAATCGAGAGCGCGCGTCGAGGAACGGCGGAGGCAGATCTGGGAAGGGTACGCCACGGCACTGAGTGACTGGGCCGAGGCGAACGACGTCAGGCTTCCCACGGTGCCGCCCCATTGCGACCAACCGCACCATCTGTTCTATCTGCTGTTGCCGTCGACTCGCTCACGCGATGCGCTGATCGAGACGCTTCGGCAACGCGGCATCCTCGCCATGTTTCACTATTTGCCGCTCCATCTGTCCGAGATGGGGCAACGGTTCGGCGGACGGCCTGGAGATTGTCCGGTCACGGAAGATGTGAGCGGGCGACTTGTCCGCCTGCCGTTTTTTACCGGTCTCACAGACTCGGAGCAAGCTGACGTCGTAGACGCCGTGCGTAGCTTTTCGACGGCGCCTAAGCCGTGAAGGTGCCTTGAGCGCGGAACGGACGACACCCAGACGATGACGGAGAATACTCGGCACCGCGGTCTGGTCCATATCGGGCGAACCCTCGCCTTCGGCCGCCCGTCCGAAGTCATCATCACGGTGTTGAGCCTCAACGTGTTGTTCACCCTCATGTCAGGTCGGTACTCGATACCGCTGTTCGGGATGAACATGACCGGCCCGTCCTTGACGGGATCGGTCGTCGCCCTGGCGCTCTGGGTTGGGCTGCGGCATGTGGGGGCGCACTCCGAGACCAGGCGGCGGCTGGTGGCCTGGACCGAAGCATATGCGCCAGAGTTGCTGGTCGGCGCGCTGCTGGTGGCTGGGTTGGCGGTCCGATTATGGGGCATCAGGTTCGGTGATCCCCTCGTCGTGCATCCAGACGAGCACCAAGTTGTCGGCGTCGCGATCCAAATGCTGCAGCGCGGAACATTCGCGCCGAATCACGTCTATCCACCCGCGTTCATGTATTTGCTGATGCCGGTGTTTGCCGTGTACTACGTGTGGGGTATCGGTGAGGGCTACTGGCAGGACTTCGACAGTATCAACACCCTGACCTTCAGGTTCTACGTCGTCGGTCGCGCCGTGAACGCGTTGCTCGGGACGCTCACGATCTTGCTGGTGTATCTCCTCGCCCGAAAGCTGTGGCCGGGACGCGCGGGGAGATGGGTAGGAGCGCTGGCCGCGCTGTTCGTGACATTTTCGTTCAACCATGTCAAGGAAAGTCACCACGCCGTGACGGACGTTCCGGTCACCTTCGTGATCGTACTGGCGTTCATGGCCATCGTGGCGATGTACCAGCGCGGCCGGCTCACTGACTACCTTGGCGCCGGTTTCTTGTGTGGACTCGCGTGCGCGACCAAGTACAGCGCGCTCCCGGTCGTGCTGATCTTTGGTCTCGCACATCTGATGGCGCGCACGCCCCGCCAGTGGGTGGGCCTCAAGGCCGCCGTGGGGCTCGCGGCCATTCCCTTGGGATTCCTCACCGCGTATCCCTATGCGCTGCTGCAGTGGGAGCCGTTCCTCGACAAGCTGGGATGGCACGCGGGATTCTCCGCGGCGACGTTCGACCCGGCCGACCGTTTTCGGTACTTGATCGAATACAGCATGGAAAGTGGCATGGGCCTGCTCTTCACGCTCGCCCTCGGTGGAGCCCTCGTGTACTACGTGCATCGACGCCGAGCAGAGGAGCTGCTCCTGGTGGCGCTGATCACCGCCCTCGCGGTCTCGTTGACCCACAGCAGTTTTCGGTTCTTTCCGCGCTACCTGCTGCCGATCATCCCCTTCGCCGCCCTGCTCGTCGGGCGTTTACTCGTCGAGGTGACCGCGCTCACACGAGAACGGTTCGGAGGCCGCTGGCGCCAGTCGCTGGCGCCGGCGGTGTGCGGACTGGTGACGGTGGCGCTCGTATGGCCCCAGGCTGTCGAGACCATCGAGTTCGACCGTCTGATGGCGCTTGACGATACGCGCGCCCAAGCCTACCGTCTGATCATCGAGCGGTTCGAGCCAGGGACGAGGGTGGCCAGTGAGGTGCGGGAGATCATCCGCTTGCCGCCGGGGTATGGGCTTGAGCGGTGGTCGCCCCTCCATTCGAGGCGCCTCCGCGCGTTCGACGCCGCTGGCATCGACCTGGCCATCTTTTCCAGTGCCTACGAGCCTGACCCCGGCGATGTATCCAGTATCCAGGCACGGAGGCGATTGACGAACGGTCTGGTCCTGCTCAAAGAGTTCGCTCCTCGGGAAGGCGCGACGTTCGGTCCGACGGTGCGCCTCTATGCTCGCGCGGCCAACCGGCTCGACCGCCTGCGTGACAACCCAAGTGCCGCCAAGTAGGAACCTTCGGGGCCGGCCGTTTTGTCGAGGGCGATCCTGAGCCCGAAGGCGGCCCGTCCTTTCCCGTGCTCCAGCGGCCTCGCCTGTGCGACCGTCGTCCCGGGCCGCCGCCGGCCGATCACTGCCAGCGTGTTCCCTTGTCGACGGGCCACGTCGTACAGGCGTGCTGCGGCGGCTGGCCCGGCTGGATGCACGGCCGAGCGATGCCGTGCGCCTCGCCCCAATCGATGACCGCCTGCGCGCGGCGCTCACGGCCGTTGTCGAGCCGCATCTGGACGATCTGCTGACCGCCGCTGGAGAAATTCTGCCGCCTGATTTGGAGAAAACATGAACGCGGAAATCATTGCCATTGTGACCGTGGGTGTCGCGCTCGCGGGCGTGATCCTCGCCTCTGCTCGTGCGGCAGGACATGGCGCGGTTGGAATCGCGGCTGGATGGGAGAATCGATGCGTTGGAGTCCAGGATGAACACCCAGCTTGGGGAACTCCGTGAACGCATGGCGCACCTGGAAGGGCTGCTGGAAGGATTGCGCGAAGCGATCACCAGCCGGGCCAGGGTCAGTTGACGGGTTTCGTGAGGCATTCGGATGAACTCAAGCTGGCGTGTTGCCGAGACACGGGGGCGAGAACAAGTTATGGATTCCTCGACAAACGACTTGACATCCGACGAATGTACTGACTCGCCTATTCTCAGCCGAGCGCCGAGCCATGTCTGCGGCTAGCCTGCCCGCCTAGAACTTCCCCGCCCTCGCGGGCGCGACCCCCCTCTCTAGCTCGGCCAGGGCGCGGCGATCCCGGCGGCGCGATCGCCAATCCACGATCGCGCCCACGAGCAACGGCCCGCCGAACAACACGACGATGCCACCTAGATGAACCCGCACGTTCGCTCGCCCCGCCCGCGCTGTACTCCGCCGCCGGCAGCGGCGGGCGGGCGGGTACGGCACGTACCCGAGGCTCGCCAATCTCCGACGCGGGCCGCGCGGCCGTCACCACGCTGGTGGAAGCGGCGGCGTAGTCCGCGGGGCTCCCCGATCGGGACGGTAGCGCAGCCGCCCCTTTTGCCGGCGGCGAGCGGAATCGGCCGAGCGGACACTCCTACGATGGACGCCGGCCGGCACAGGAGATGACCCTGCTATTCGATAAGCTGCTCGAAGCTACACAGGCAGCGGAATGAAGCGGGGAGATCATCGCCCCAACCATGACAGCGGCCGGTCGTTTCTCGCCTTTGGGGCCTTTAAAGCGCTTTTCATGACCGTGTGGCGGCCGAGTACCCGCAGTGCCGAAAATAGTTGCGGCATTCGTCAGGGCTGAAGTGCGCCAAGCACTCGCCGAGGAACGGCCAGAGCGTCTCGGTGCGGCGACAGCGAGCGGTGCG
>JAKZVK010000055.1:0-4388 GCA_047516085.1 Bryobacterales bacterium | reverse complement strand
CCGGCGCGTTGGCGGTCGTTGAGTTCGCCGAGGTGCAACAGCTGGCGTTGGACGACGCGGCCGCCGCGCACGCGACGGTTCTCGACGACGCTCCAATAGCGGTGTGGTTTGCCGTCCTTGCGGCGGGTCTTCGCGCGCAGGAACATGGTTCTATTGTGAACCGCGCAGCGAGAAAGTAAAGGGGGTAGGTCGGGGTACAGGGGTTGTGGCGAGGACCGCGAATGACGTCAAAGAACTTAGGGTTCCGCGACCCTCAAAAAAACTTGTGAGCGGGCCGAATCGAGAAAGTCGGGCTAGCTAGGGGACTGCCACAAGAGTCTCGTTACGTCATGGTTGCAGATTGTATCGGACGACTTTGCCGTGAACGTACGTACGAGGTCACGCGTCAGAGCCGACCGACCGGTACCACGAGTTTCGACACGCGTGTTACACCGGCCCGGTAAATGCGCTATAGTCGAACATCCCACTTGGGCCGCCGTGAGCCCGGCGCGGAGCGGTGCAACCGTGCCGTTTAGCGACGCCTAGCGGCCTGCCTGAGAGAGCAAAGAGACGGGAGGCTCTTGTTCATGGCCCACTTGCATACCCGGAAAGACTTCCAACTCTTCATCGTCAACCCGGCCCCTGCCGCCGAGCGAATCAACTTCTCGTTCATCACCCCGCGAGCCTTGCCGGTGATGGCGGCGTGCACCCCCAAGAGCGACTACCTTGAGGGCATACGCCTGGTCGACCAAGCGATCGAGCCGTTTCCGATCGACGATGTCAGGCCCGGCGACGTTCTCGGCATCAGCATTCACACGTTCAATGCGATTCACGGCTACGCCCTGGCTCGCGAGGCAAAGAAGAGGGGCGCGACCGTGATCTTCGGCGGTCCGCACCCGTCCATCTTTCCCGAGGAGACTCTCAAGCACGGGGATGCGGCCGTGACCGGCGACGCCGAAGTTGTCTGGACCCAAGTCCTTGATGACTACGCCGACGGCAAGCTCGAAAAAGTGTATCGAGGCGGGCAGGTGGAGCCCGACTATTTCACCCCGGCGCGCTGGGACCTGCTGAAGACCGAACGCTACCTGGTGGGTTCGATCCAGACGGTTCGCGGCTGCCCCAAGCAGTGTTCCTTCTGCTCGGTGTGGGTCCAGGACGGGCGTGTGCCGCGCGTGCGCGCCAACGACGCCATCCTGCAGGAGGTCCACGCGCTCTATCGCGCCGGCTTCCGGCTGGTGATGTTCGCCGACGACAACTTCTATCCCTACAACCGCGAGGACATCGTTAACGCCCGCGACGCCGAGCAGAAGAAAACACTCGAAGCCGGCCTAGAGAACCGTTTTGAACTACTCCGCCAGCTCGCCGACGAAGTGCCCGAGGACATGTTCTTCTGCACCCAGATCACGATGGAGGTGGCCGACGATCCCGAGTACTTGGTGGCGATGAGAAAGGCCCACGTCCAAGGTGCGCTGATCGGCATTGAGACCGTCACCCCCGAGGGGCTCAAGGCGACGAACAAGACGTTCAATTTCACCGGCGATCTACTGGCGCAGAAGCTCGAACAGGTCCGCACCCAGGGCTTCCCCTACATCATGGGGGCCTTTATCTTCGGGATCTCGAGTGACACGGAGAAATCACTCGACTACACGATTGACTTCGCCCGTGACTGCGGCATCGCGATGGCCCAATTCATTCCCCTGACGCCGCTGCCCGGCACGGTCGACTTCCACATGATGCGCCGCGGACGCTCGCCACTGAAGCTGGTCAAGGACGACTACGATTACTGGCTCGATCCGGATCACCCTCGCATCCTCTATCACCACCCCAACCTCAGCGAAGAGAAACTACTCGAAAAGGTTGAGGCGGCCTGGAGTAACTTCTACAGCATCGCGTCGGTACTCAGGCGGTCGAAGCGCTTCGGTCTGCTCGGGGACTGGCGCCGATTCCTGGCCTACTTCATCGTATGCCGGGGCCTGCTTACGCGGTACAAACGCTATGGCCTATCCGCCGACAGCGCCGTCAAGGGCACGAAGCGCAGGTTGGCCACTTTGCTGGGACAGGCGGCGATGAAACTGATGAAGCGCCCCGCAATGCCCGCCATCGAAGTGGAACCCGCGGCGTCCATCGGCAAAGCCGCGTAAAGCACCGGTTGAACTGACCGGGTCATAGGTGTAGGGGCGGACCGCTGTGTCCGCCCTACTTCTTCTTCTAGAAGTTGATCTGGTTCGCTTCTTCTAGAAGTTGACTTGGTTCGCCTTCATCCCCCCGCAGCCGTTGTTCTTGAACGGACGGGGGCAGCCGCCCCGGTAGCAGACATCCCCGCTGAACCCCTTGGGATTGACGAAAGCAACCCACTCCGACGTCTTGTCTTGGACCTTCTGCACCCCCGCGCCTTGCTCGGCGATCAGGTAGTTGGCCAGCCCCCAAATCGTCCGCGAGAGGTTGCAGGGGCAGCAGCAGGTGTAGGCGCTATTGTCGCTGCAACAAGGCGCCGGCATGGCCCCCAGAGCCTGCTTCTTGATCGCTTCCTGCTCCGGCGTCAGGCTGATCGTCTGCTCCCAGCCCATGAACTGCCGGCTCTGGCCTTGGACGTTGCTGAACACGATCTCGCCCGCACCACAACTGATCGAGGCAAGCACGAAACCGGTCAACAAGACGAGCGCGCCGATGCGCGGAAACGATGTCTGGGTCACCTAATCATCCTCTTCTTGCAGGTGTGGCGGTAAGCGTCTACGCTTGCCGAGGATCGATTCTCTCGGTTCTCAGGCTCACGAGGCGCTCCGAGGCCGCTCGACTACTGCATCTGTTTGCAAGCCCACCAAAGGGCCTGATACGACAACCTACCCCAATAACTTCTCAATACGCTCCGCCAAGTCGTTGTAGCTCAGGTTGCCCGGGTGATAGAGCCGCACAACCCCCTGGCGGTCCACCAACACAATGGTGGGGGTCGTACTGACGCCGAAGCGGGTAAAGTTCCCGCCGCTCACCGGAGCCGTCATCCACGAGGGCACCGGATACGCCTGGTGATACGCCCCACGCAGATACGCCATCTCTTGCTCGGGCGTGGCGTCCTCGCCGCGTGCCACGTAGCCGTAAAGTTGCGTTGGCCCCACCACCTCGAAGCCCCGCCCGTTGTACTTGCCGTGGAGCGCCTCCAGGATCGGCTTCTGCTCCTTACAATCGCCGCACCAGTGAGCCCAAAAATAGAACAGCGCGACCTTGCCTTTCCAAACTTCCGCCGAAGCTCGTTTCGAACCCAGGTGCGCGTCGGCGGAGAGCGCCGGCATGGGCTTGCCTTCAAGGCTGAGCAGATGGACGTTCTTTTGGATGCGCGTCTCGATCGAAGTACCCGTGTACTTCGCCCGCTGCTCCTGGAGGAAAGCGACGGCCTCGCCCCGCTGGCCCGCTGCGTTTTGGGCGTGGCCGAGAACCTCGATCGCCGCCCCCAGTGCCAGCGGAAGACTCTTGTCCGCGTCCAGGTCACGATTCTTGAGCAACTCGAGGCTGCCGTCGTACGCCTCTTGCGCGTATTTCTCGGCGACGTCCCACTGCTTGGCAAAGCTCGCGCCACGGCCCAGCCACGAGACCGCCAGGAGCCAGTCGGCCGTCATCTCGTGCTGTGACGAACGCGCCTGCTCGAGCGTCTTGTGGGCGTTGGGGACGTCCCGCGCAAAGGCGAGCTTCTTCATCCGGTTGACGAGCTGGGCGGATGGATTCGATGCACCCGACAAGGCTAGGCAGACAGCAGCGACCAAGCCAACGCTGATCAGGGCCAGTTTGAGACGTCTCATGACCAACACCTCCAAGACAACACGCTTGTAAACAAGCGGGTGAAACCCGCGCTCCCCGTAGACTATCACGGCGATGGACTATCACGGCGATGGGTGCGCAGCGTTGTCGAAATTGGCGCACAAAGGGCAACCGTCGCCTTTCTAGCAACAGAGGCGCGGATGTGAATCCGCGCGCCCGCGTCGCCAGGCGCGGAAAGTCTCGTGGATGTCGATCCATGGCTTTGCATAGACCGGGCTGGGGGCCTCTGCCGCGGGGGCAGCCCCTCGCGGGACGCCCGCAGGGCCGACAGGGGGACCGTAACCATTCGCGACGGCGACTTCGGTGACCTGCGCCGGCTGGTTGGCCTTTTGGCAAGGTTTGGCTAGGTTTCGGGAAGGTTGTCATTCATGAGCCCAGAGCGGGCATCCATGTGCCCGGACATTTCATCACGCAAACAGGCCCGTTTGCGGGTCTTGGTTTCAACTAGGCCAGGCGTTCTACGCCTGGTAGAATGCCCCCCGAGTCAATGAACCAGGCCCCTTCGAGGGGCCTTACCCCGACCCGGCTTGAGCCATGAACCGGCCGGACTGTCTCGAACCAGTCGAGGCGCCGGCACCCGCCGCGGAACGGCTCAAGCC
>JAKZVK010000054.1:0-6793 GCA_047516085.1 Bryobacterales bacterium | reverse complement strand
CCGTCCTTGAAGTCGCGGACCTTCTTGCTGGGCTTACCCTTGGCCAGCAGCACGGTGTCCTTATCCATGCCGACCAGTACGCGCTCTTCCTTGACCGCCTCTTGGAACTCCTCGGGAAGTTTCTCGACGAAAAGCTGGGTGGCCGAGCGTTGGTTGAAATCTAGGTAGGGCTCAAGTTGCTTTTTGACTTCGTCGGACGTGAGCGACGGGATCGCTTCTTCGTACACCAGCGCGAGCTTGGTGCCGCCGGGCGCATAGACGCTGGACCCTTGGCCCAGGTTGGTTCCCCGATTGCTAGTGCCCGAGACCTGGATGCGATGCCACCACTTGCGTCCACCCTTGATGCCGTGGTTCAACTCGATAACCAGCCGGTTGCCCTTGAACTCGACCTTCGTGATCTCGACCAAGTCGCCGACGCGGGCGGCGGGTCCGTTCTCATCGATGGCGTCAAGCCACTGGTCTTCGTCGTACCCGCCCGCGGGACGAAGGGCGAGAGCCTTCTTCGAACGCGGGATGACCATCTTCGCCGTGCCATGCTCGGCCGTCATCTCGCGAATCAAGTACGCGCGCTGTTGGTCGGTGATCTTCTCCTTGGCGGCCAAGCCGGAGCCCAGCAGCAGAACCGCAATCCCCACGGCGAAACCCCGCCCCCCAGTTCGGGCCGAGCCGGTCTTTGAACAGAGAGTCATCAGTCCCATAGTCTCACCGAGTGATCTGAGATCCGAGGCAGCTTCATGATGACGATCATGGCCAAGCCCAAGGCGATCGTCACTAGCAGGCTCGCCTCCGGCCCGTAGTCGCCACCAGTCCACAAGGTCGGCCCGACAGGAACGAGTGCGAAGTCCACTATCTTAATTCTAAGGCCGCTGAGGCTCGCGCCGGTAGCCACTAATGTGAAATTCCACCCAAAATGAGCGCCAAAGGGCGTCCACAGGGACCGGCGCCACATCAGAAGGAACCCGAACAAACATCCGAAAAGGGCCGTGTTGAACAGGCCGACGTTGGACGCGTTGGGGTTGCCGCCGTGCAGCAGGCCGAAGAGCGCCGACGTGCCGACGATCGCCACCGCCGGGTTGGTGGCGCGAATCAACTGCTGTAGGCCGTAGCCGCGGAACAGCAACTCTTCCCCGGCGGCACCGGCCAACAGCCGCAGCAGCAGTGGAACGACGCCCATCGAAACCACGCTTGCGATGGCCGGGTCTCCGGCAAGAGCGGCGTCGGCGGCTCGTTCCTCAATAGTGATCCACCCGGCGGCCCATTGCGTCCCGAGGATCCACAGGGCGGTCAGCCCGCCGCCGGCCGTTCCGGCGATGAACTCGCCGAGCGCGACAAGCTCGAACGACAGCCCCAACTCGCGCAGCGGCCGTTGTTGGCCCACTTTCATCAGCAGTGCCGTCGACGCCGATGTGGCCAGAAACAACGCCACGATCGAAAGCAAGAGGCGGTCGGCCCCCACGAAAAAAAGGATTGCGCCGAAGGTCCACCAAAAGACAACGGTGATGACGCTGAACACCGCCGCTTGCAGGAGCCCGGACCGAAAACGCGGCATCCCGGCACGAAGTTGCGATGCGCCCGCGGCGGGCGGCGGGTTGACACCCGCGTCCGTGGGCAGCGATTGGAGTGGGCCGGGCTTGGGTAGGCTGTCGTTGCCGGGCGGTTGGGACATCGGTTGGGATATATACCGGCGGGCGAAACCTCAGTCTATCTCGGACCTGCGACGGAGCGCAGTCCCGAGGGTCGGACTTGCGGTTCGGATCAGGTCCCGTTCGGATCAGTGCCCGTTCGGGTCAGTTCTTCGAGCGGCAGCCCGGGCGGTAGTCCTCGACGGTGTCACCCGGCCCGAACGGAGATGGCTGTTCGACACCCGCCAGCCGGGCCAATGTCGATACCATTCGCTCGAACTCCTCGCGGCTCCAGCCGACGGAACTCTCGGCGATCGTCGCGGACGGCTCGATGACAAACGTCGTCGGCACAAACTCGATGCCGTAGGTATCTGAAACCGAGAAGTCCTCGGCCTCGGCGTCGAAGAGTTGAGGCAGGCTGATCCCAAACTCTTGGTTAAAGAGCTCGGTGTGTTCGGGGGTGTCTTGGGAGATGGTCCAGATCGAAGCGGCGGTGCCGGCGAACTCGCGGTACAGGCGATGGAGGAAGCCCAGCGAGTACTGGCACGTCGTGCACGAGATCTTGAAGAAGCTGAGCAAGACCGGGCCGTGATGGAGCGCGTCTGAGAGCCCGTGAGGCCGGCCCGCCGCATCGCGGAGAGTGAAGTCGGGGGCGATGGTGCCTCGCGAGGGCAGGGGCAAGAGGTTGCAGGCAGGCCGGGTGCTACCGCCTGAGACGATGCTAACACCTGGCGGGCAGACGATGGTAGGACGGGCAGCACGTCGGCGCGTCCTCTTTGACCTTCGCGGCTTCTCGCGCCTCGGCACGTCGGGCGGTTCGTGTATTGCTGGAAGGCTCGGGAGTGCTATGGTCGGAGCCGGCCACTCAGCGGGCCCTCTTCGAAGCCCATCCGATCATGACGCCGCACCGAATCATCGAGCAGCTCGGCGTCTACGTGCACCCGGGCTTCTTAACCTCCGTCGAGTGTAAGAGATTGTGCGCCGCGATCGACTTGCGAGAGAGCCACCCGGCGGTGGTCTATTCGCCGGAGACTCCAGCAGGCGTTGTGGATGAAGACTCGCGCAAGGCCATTGAAGTCTCCGGCGAAGATGACGAGTTCGACTGGCTGGCCCGGCGCTTTGAGAGCCTCCGAGCCCGCCTCGCGGAGCGTTTCGACCAGCCACTCGAACGGGTCGGCCGCCCTCGCTTCTTGATTTATCAGGAGGGCGGCTACTTTCGGCCGCATTTCGACGCACCGGCGCTCGCCGAGGGCGAACGCCCGCATATTATCCACAGCCGCAAGATCACGGCTCTCCTGTACCTCAATACCGAAGCTGACCAGACGGCGGCCAACGATACGGGAACCGGCGACTACGAGGGCGGCCGGCTGTCGTTGTATGGCCTCATGGATTACCTCGGGGCCGAGAGGCATGGTCTACCGGTTCGAGGCGAGGCCGGACTCCTGGTGGCTTTTCGTTCCGACCTGCTGCACGGCGTCAGCAAGCTGGAGCGCGGACGCCGCTACTGCGCTCTGGCGTGGTTCCGCTGACCCTTGACGCTCTGTCGCGACGGCTCGTACGTTTACAGTTCTGAGTTCAACCCAAGGGTAGACCGTGGACTCAGTGCGTCGGGCCCGCGCGAACAGAACCCCGAGCGCGAGGTGCGGGGCGCGATGCTCGAGGGATTGAGCGACCGCAAGTTAGACGGCGCTCCCCGGTTCACCTCGTACCCCAGTGGTCGGAGGATAGGCTCGGCGTAACGACGCAATGAAGTACAATCCCTGCAAGACTCGCGGATGACGGTAGAGAAGCTCACAGCGGCTTGGCTTGCGATCGCGTGCTTCGCAGCCACGAGCTTGGTGGCCGCGCCGCAATCCGGCGGGGCGGATCTTGAGAGGGTCGCCACCGACCTGATCGCAGGGAACTGCCTACCTTGTCACGGTCCGGCGCAGGCCGCGTCCGGGCTGGATTTGTCGACGCGGGCGGGTGCTCTGCGCGGCGGCGCGAAAGGCCCGGCACTTGCGCCCGGCGATCCCGAGAAGAGCCTGTTATGGAAGCGCGTCTCAGCCGGCGAAATGCCGCTGGGCAATCCGTTGGAGCCACGGCTACGCGAAGTCTTCCGTGCTTGGATCACGGACGGCGCTTCGTGGAATCGGCGGCTCGGGGTAGACGCCCCGCGGCGGCCGGACGCAACGTGGTGGGCTTTCAAGCCGATTGCAAATCCTGACCTTCCGGCTCCCGATCGACTCCCCGAGCGCTGGGGACACTCGCCCATCGACCGTCTTGTCCACGCACGCATGGCGGAAGAGGGTCTGCACCCTAGCCCTCCGGCCGATCGGCGTACTCTCCTTCGCCGAGCGACTTTCGACCTGATCGGGCTGCCGCCCACCCCGGCACAGATAGAGGCCTTTCTCGCCGATCCCGGGCCCGATGCTTACGAAAGGCTTGTGGATCGGCTCTTGGCTTCGCCCCGATACGGCGAGCGCTGGGGGCGACATTGGCTTGACGTCGCCCGCTTCGCCGAGAGCGAGGGCTTCGAGCGCGACTGGCTGCGCGAGAACGCCTGGCCGTATCGCGACTACGTCATTCAAAGCTTCAACGACGACAAGCCTTACACGCGATTCGCCCAAGAACAGATCGCCGGAGACGTGCTCGAGCCGGTAACTCATGACAGCATCGCCGCCACGGGGTTTCTGGTCGCGGGGCCTACGGACGTCGTCGGGCTGACGTCGGCCGTGGCCGCCCAACGAGAGACCGTGCGGCAAGATCAGCTCGAGGAGATGGTCGGGACCGTGTCGCAGACCTTTCTCGGGCTGACGGTCAACTGCGCCCGATGCCACGATCACAAGTTCGACCCGATCTCGCAGCGTGAGTACTATCGTATGAAAGCTGCTTTCGAGGGCGTTTGGCAGGGAGAACGGGAGTTGCTTACGCCCGCCGAGCAACAAGCCCGCCAGGATTTCCTTCAACCGCTGCGGCAGCGTATCGCGGAGCTCGAGGACCGGCTTGCCGGTCTTGAGATCCCCGCCCGACGGCGTGCTATCGACAGACCGGATTCACCCAAGCCCCTCGGGGCGCCCACACCCTTTGTGCAGTGGACATTTGATCTCAATAGTCGTGACTTGGCGGGGTCGCTGCACATCGCGCTGTCGAAGAAGGCCGAATTGGCCGACGGCCGTCTGCGCCCGGCCGGCGATGAGCAGTCGGTGACGGTTGAAACCGATACGCTGCCGAAGGACCTCCGGCAGAAAACACTCGAAGCCTGGGTGTGGGTGGGTACGCTCCCGGAGAAGTCAACCCCGGTCATGCGCATCCAGAACACCGAGGGGTTTCGGGGCGCCGCGATGGACGGCATTCAGTACGAAGCCGGCGACGGCCGCCAATGGCGAAACGCCAGCACGGGCCGGTTCCGAAATGCCGACGTGCAGGGGGCGCCCGAACAGGCGAGCGAGGGGCAAGTCATCCACATCGCCATCACCTACGCAGCCGACCACAGCATCCGCCTGTACCGAAACGGGAAGCCTTACGGCGAGGCGTACACCCCCAACCTGGAGATCAAGGCGGCACGTTTGCAAACCTACCTTGCCGGCGAAGCCACCGTCTCTCTCTCGGCTTCCAAAGATCTCGAGCTCGAAGAAGTGCGCATTTATGACCGCGCCCTGACCGCGGAGCAGGTGGAGGCTTCCTACCGTGCGGGGGCGCCCAATTTCACGCCGGACCAACTGCTCGAAGTCATGGCCCCCGGCGAAAAATCGCATACGGTAGACTTGCGCGCCGAGCTACGGGCGTTGCGGGAACGGCTCGACGCCATCCCGGAGCCGGAGAATATCTACGCCGCCGAGATCAAGCCGCCGGAGCCGACCTATCTGCTCGATCGCGGTGATGTCAACCAAAAAGGCGAGCGGGTCGCGGCGGGCGGCTTGTCGTGCGTCAGCAGTCTTTCACCGGAGTTCGGTCTGGAGGACGACGCTCCCGAGGCCGATCGCCGCCGCAAGCTCGCCAAGTGGGTAGCCAGTCCTGACAATCCGCTGTTTGCGCGAACCATAGTCAACCGCGTGTGGCACTACCATTTCGGAAGAGGCTTCGTCGGCAACCCGAACGACCTCGGGTTCAACGGTGGGCCGCCGACGCATCCCAAGTTGCTCGACTGGCTGGCGACAGAATTCATCCGCGGCGGGTGGAGCCTCAAGAAGCTGCACAAGCTCATCATGATGTCGCAGACCTACCGCCATTCTTCGGATTGGCGGGATCATGCGGCCACCAAGGACGCCGACAACCGTTTCCTGTGGCGTTACTCTCCTCGACGGCTCGAAGGGGAAGCGATTCGCGACGCGATGCTCCACGTCAGCGGCGTCATGAATGAGAAGATGGGCGGCCCGAGCTTCCGCCCTTTTACCACCGAGCGCCAGGGCTCGCTCGAGATCTACTCGCCGGTCGATGCCAACGAGCCCGACTTCAATCGCCGGACAGTCTATCGAATGCACGTTAGTTCGGCGCCGAGCCCCCTGCTCGATTCGCTCGACTGCCCCAACCCGTCGGTCAAAGCGCCGAAGCGCATCGTGACGACGACCGCGTTGCAAGCGCTGAGCCTGATGAACAATGCGTTTGTGACGCGGCAAGCCAAAGCGTTCGCCGACCGTGTAAAGCGCGACGTGGGCGAAGACATGCGAGAGAGAATCCGTAGGGCGTTCGAGCTCAGTCTGGGCCGCGCCCCGAGCCAGGAGGAAGTGGCGTGGAGCGAAGGGCTGGTTCGGGAGCAAGGCTTGACGAGCTTGTGCTGGGGCTTGTTCAACACCAGCGAGTTCTTGTATGTGAATTGACGAGCGGTTGAACCGGTGGATGAGCAGATGCGCAACTCGGCAACGATGCAACGCGAACCGAACCTTCTTCTGCGTCGGCGTTTTCTGCTCGATGCCGGGGCTGGTTTCGGGTGGGCGGCACTGTCCGGGCTTCTGCAGCGCGAGGCAGCCGCCGCGGCGACGCGTGACTCCGCCTCGCCGCTGTCCGCCAGGAACCCACATTTCGAACCGAAAGCGAAGCGCGTTGTGCAGGTGTTTGCCGTCGGGGGCATGAGCCACCTCGATACCTTCGACTACAAGCCCGAGCTTGTCGCCCGCAACGGTCAGCCCTTTGACATCCAGACCTTCTTCGGGCAGGAGGGGAACCTTTACAAGGGTCCGTTCGCTTTCGAG
>JAKZVK010000053.1:0-2977 GCA_047516085.1 Bryobacterales bacterium | reverse complement strand
GGCGCCGACCTTGGTCGCCCTACGGGCTCCCGCGGCGGCGCCTCCACCGCCAACCCGCAGCCCCAGCAGCCCTCGCAGCCCCCATCACCGGGAACGGAGGGTGGAAACGATGTCTGGGTACTTGACAGCATGCCGTGCCCGCTGCCATGACGTGCCGTCGCGGTTCCTCGTTTTCCGGACCCGCGCATCGCCATGAAGAGGCGTTGAGCGGTACTTGTTATGGCCCCGGAGGGGCCAAAGATCATATCCCACGGTTTCAACCGTGGGTATTTGGCGATGAAAGCTCCAGAAGCCCTGAAAGGGGCGATACGGCTTTTCCTTCGAGTTTTCGGATCTGTGACTCGTCCAGCGCCGGGACGGAAGATGGCGGTATCGCTTGTGTCGCCCTTCCAGGGCTGGCCGTGTTTGGGCGGTTACCCACGGTTGAAACCGTGGGCTATCATCTCTCGGCCCCTCCGGGCGTAACCCCGTCGGCAGCCACCGTTGGTCGCTGCTTTGGGCCTCGATCACAGCTTTCGAATGCCGCCACCGCGGCCTGAGCGAATGTAGAAACACCGCGGGCACGGCATGCCGTGCCCCTACGTCGGAACCCAATCAGCAGGAGGATATATGCCACGATCTGCCCGCATCATCTCGCTCGTTCTGTTTGCTTGCTTGGCGGTCTCGGCACAATCGCTGGATGCACCCGCTAACGTGCAGGGAGGGGCGAAGTTCAACGTCACCTGGTCGGGGACGGACGCGGAGCGGGACTATGTCGAGATCGCCGAGAAAGGGGCTGCGCGCGGGTCCTACATCTCGTATCAGTACTTGAGCAAAGGACAAACGCTCGAGATGGTGGCGCCCGAGGCCGCCGGCGCTTACCAACTGCGCTGGGTGCAGGGAAAGACACGGGAGATTCTCGTTACCAGGCTGCTGACAATCACCGCGGTCAAGATCACGGTGAACGCGCCCTCGTCGGTGCAGTTGGGCGAGGACGTCGAGGTTTCGTGGAGCGGCACGGTCAACCCGCGCGACTTCATCACGATCGTCGAAGCGGAGGCGAAGGAGAAGACCTACAAGGCCTACGTTTACACGAAGACCAACAACAGCGGAAAGCTGCGAGCGCCCGAGAAGCCGGGGAAGTATGAAGTGCGCTACCTCTCGGGGGCCAAATACCTCACGCTGGCCAAAGTGCCGATCACTGTTGGCGGGGTCGACGCAAGCATTACGATCCCCGGGCAGGTGGTGGCCGGCGCGCCCTTCGAGATCGTGTGGGCCGGGCCTAACAATGAGCGCGACTACATCACGATCGTCGAAGAAGGCGCCAAGGAGAAGACTTACAAGAAGTACGTCTACACCAGCAAGGGTAGCCCAATCACCATGCGCGCACCGGACAAGCCGGGCCGCTACGAGGTCCGTTATCTGACGGGGCGGTCGTATCTGGCGCTGGCTAGCGCATCGCTCGTGGTGGGCAGCACCAACGCGACTCTCGATGCTCCCGACACCGTCCCAGGCGGAACCGAGTTCACCGTCTCGTGGACCGGCCCCAACAACCCGGGCGACTACGTCACGCTCGTCAAAGCCGGTACGCCGGAGCGCAAGTGGGGTGTGTATGAGTATGTGCATCAGGGTCCGCAACTCACCCTCCGGGCCCCGTTTGAAAGCGGCGATTACGAGCTGCGCTACCTCACGGGACAGTCGTATTTGACGCTCGTGCGGCGCCCGATCCGGCTGGGCCCGGCCGAGCGGTCGCCGGGCTTTCTCGAAGTGCGGGCATCATCGGCGGGTCCTCAGGGCGTTCTGCCGGTGGCGGGCGGCGCGGTGGAGGTGATTCTCGACGCCTCCGGGAGCATGTTGCAGCGCCAAGGCGGCAAGCGCCGCATCGACATCGCCAAGCAGGTGCTGTCGGAACTGATCCGCGAGACAATCCCGGCGGGCACGCCCTTCGCGTTACGTGTGTTCGGCCATCGGGAAGTCGACTCCTGCCGCACGGATCTCGAACTGCCGTTGAAGCCGCTCAATGCCGCAGAAGCCGTGGGACTGATCGGCAAGATCCAGGCCATGAACAAAGCCAAGACGCCGATTGCCAAGTCGCTGGAAGCGGTCGCCCGAGACTTGCACGCGGCCGGTGGCCAACGCGTAGTGGTGTTGGTGACCGATGGCGAGGAGACCTGCGACGGTGATCCGGCCGAAGCGATCGGGTTGCTCAAACAGGCCGGGGTCGACGTTCGCGTGAACATTGTTGGGTTCGCCATCGAGGATGACGAGTTGAAGCAGAAGTTCCGCCACTGGTCGAGTATCGGGGAGGGTGAATACTTCGATGCCGGCAGCGCGGAGCAGCTCAGCCGGTCGCTTTCGAAAGCCGTGAAAGCGCCGTTTGACGTGTATGGCGCCGATGGCCGCCAGGTGGCAAGCGGCCTGGTCGGCGGTGACCGGGTTGAACTGGCGCCGGGAACCTACAGCGTGAGCACGCGTACGCGACCGCCGCTACAGAAGGCGGGAGTCATCATCCAGTCCGAGCAAGCGACGACGGTTGTGCTTGAAAACTAGGCATCGCGAAGCGAAGCGCGAAGCAACCGAGCCGTGACCGTGAGGGAGCGGTCCGGCACGAACCCTGGCGCCACTCGAGGGCCGCTAGACTCCGCTAGACTGGTCCGAATCTCGCACTCACCATCCACAGCCCCTGAAGTCGCAGCGTCATGAAATCGAAAGCTGGGCCCGGCGCTATAATCCGGCTATGCCCCTCATCAACCGCCGCGGCGTCCTCTCCCTAGCAGCAGCGGCGGCTTTCAGCCGCGCCCTCCCGGCGGGTCAACTCGCCGACTTCAAGCTCGGCGTTACCACCGACGAGATCGACGACGACCTGCTCACGGCGATCGAGTTCCTCAAGCGCTTCGGCCTCGGGTACGCCGAAATCCGCAACCTCTGGGGCAAGTACAACACCTCACAGCCGGTCGAGAAGGTGCGCCACGCCCGCAAGCTGCTCGACCAGCACGGC
>JAKZVK010000052.1:0-9696 GCA_047516085.1 Bryobacterales bacterium | reverse complement strand
CGCAGCACAAGCGTGTCGTCGACGACAGCGAACTCGACGTCCGCGCCCGGAGCGAGCCCGAACCGTTCCCGCAGTCCCTTGGGGATCGTGACTTGTCCTCGTTCACCAACTGTCATATTTATTAGTATGACTCATATTTTGTGATATGACAACTGGGCTGGCTGCGCGGACACAGGCCATCCTGTGGCCCATCATGATCGTGAGCCCGGGCCGGCGAACGGTTCCGGAGCGTGGCAGGATTTGGCAGGATCTGTCAGGATTTGGCGCGGTTTTTTGGGTGATCCTAAAGATTCTTTATGTTCTTCCCTCATGGGTCACCTCGTACGGCACCGGTGCAGATCGGCGACCTGGTTTGGGATTGTGGTGTTGCACCTGATGCCCTGTCGGGGCGATGGATCACCCGTTCGCTTTCCTCGCTTCTAGTGTAAGGGCCGATTGTCGAGGCGGCGGGGTGGCTGGAGTGTAAGTGATTAAAAGGATGGAAGAAATTGTTTTTGAAATTCTGTGACTGAATGGGGACGAACGGCGGGAATCCGGCGGTGGTATGGGTTCCAGTTTGCACTCGGCGGATTTACCCCTCTTTGGCGTTCGGAGTTCGGTCTTGTTGTCGGTGTGGGTTTCCTAAGGAACGGCTTTGTAAGTGCCCTGTTCTCAGCAGGTAAGATTCTTGAACGCCGAACGTTGTGTCGGTTCTAGAGTCTTCCGAGGTGCGGCGGAGTTCGTGCCGGACCGCTCCCTCACGGTCACGGCTCGGTTTCGGGGCGCCGGTGGTTTGAGTGGGTCAGTCGCTCTGAGGGGCGAGGGGCGCGGCATCGGCTATAATCGCAGCCAAGCGGAACCCGCGCCTATCCGCTGGAAATGCGGTGGATTCGGGCGGTGCTTTGCGGTATGGCAGGCGTACCCATGGCCGAGACCTTCACCTACGACGTCTTCCTGAGCCACAGCGCCAAGGACAAGGCCACGGTCCGCAAGCTCGCCCAGCGGCTCAAGAAAGACGGCCTGCGCGTCTGGTTCGACGAATGGGAGATCCAACCCGGCGACAACATCCTCGGGAAGATTGACGAGGGGCTCGAGCAATCGAGGGTCTTGGTGTTGGCGATGTCGAAGCACGCCTTCGCCGCGGACTGGGTCACGCTCGAGCGGCATACCGCCCTGTTCCGCGACCCCAGCAACCGGGAGAGGCGCTTCATTCCGCTGCGGCTCGATGACGCCGAGATCAAGGGGCCCCTGCGGTCGTTTGCGTATGTGGATTGGCGCAAGGCTGCCGCCAAGCAGTACCGGCAGTTTCTAGAGGCCCTCGGCCCCCGGCTTGAAGAGACTCCGAAGAAAGCACCGAGCCGTGCAAAAACAGGGAGGAGCGCCGTCCTTAAAGGCCACAGCGACATCGTTTGGTCGGTGGCGGTGAGCGCGGACGGGCGGCGGGCGGTCTCGGGCTCGTATGACCGAACGGTGAAGGTGTGGGACCTGCAAAGCGGGGCCGAGCTGCACTCGCTCGCGGGCCACAGCGGCAGGGTGATGTCGGTGGCGGTGAGCGCGGACGGGCGGCGGGCGGTCTCGGGCGGGTATGACCCAGGCTCATGGGACCAAACGGTGAAGGTGTGGGACCTGGAAAGCGGGACCGCGTTGCACTCGCTCGCGGGCCACAGCCGCGAGGTGTTGGCGGTGGCGGTGAGTGCGGACGGGCGGCGGGCGGTCTCGGCAGGGCCGCCCCCAACGGTGAAGGTGTGGGACTTGGAAAACGGGGCGGAGCTGCACTCGCTCACAGGCCACGGCAGCACGGTGGATTCGGTGGCGGTAACCGGGGATGGGCGACGGGCGGTCTCGGGCTCTCGGGACGACACGGTCCGAGTGTGGGACCTGGAGTCCTACCGCTGCGTCAGTGTCTTGGAGGGACACACCGGCGACGTCAACGGTGTGGCCCTGACGCCGGATGGGCGTACGGCACTCTCGGGAAGCACCGACCGGACCGTGCGAGTCTGGCAGCTCGGGCCGATCGACACACCGCGATTGGCCATTCGCAAGCAGCCAGAAGACACCGAGGCTTATACCAATGCCAAGGTCCTGCTGGTCGGCGACAGCGGTGTTGGCAAGTCCGGCTTGGCTGTGCGCCTCACCGAGGACACTTTCAAGCCCACCGAGTCCACCGACGCGCATTGGGCCACCCGCCTGAAGCTGCCCCACAAGTCTCCCCAAGGAACGGACCGCGAAATCTGGCTATGGGACTTCGCGGGCCAGGCAGACTACCGCCTGATCCACCAACTGTTCATGGATGAGACCTCGCTGGCCGCGTTGGTTTTCAATCCCCAAAGCGAGGATCCCTTTGAAGGGCTCGCCCAGTGGGCCCGCGACCTGGAGCGGGCCGCCCGCCGCAAGTTCAACAAGGTTCTGGTCGCCGGACGCGTGGACCGCGGCGGGCTGATGATCAGCCACAAGCGTATCGAAGAATTCGCCAAGAGCCACGGCTTTGGCTACTACCTTGAAACCAGCGCCAAGACCGGCCGGGGCTGTAAGGCCTTACGCAAGGCCATCATCGACCATATCGATTGGGAGAGCATCCCCTACACGGCCTCCCCACGCATCTTCAAGCTGCTCAAGGACGCGATTGTGCGGCTGCGCGATGAAGACGTGGTGCTGCTGCGCATGGTGGAGCTGAAGCAGCGGCTCGAGATGCAATTGCCTAAGGAGACCTTCACACTCGAGGAGCTGCGGGCCGTGGTCGGCCTGCTCGCCGGGCCCGGCCTCGTTTGGAAGCTGGAGTTCGGCGACTTCGTGCTGCTACAGCCCGAGCGCATCCACTCCTACGCCGCCGCCGTGATCCGCTCCGTGCGCGCCCACAGCGACGAGATCGGCGCCATCCTTGAACAGAAAGTGCTCGATGGCGAACTCGACTACCAAGATATGACGCGTTTACCGCCGGACGAGGAGGCCATCGTCCTACGCGCCATGCATCAGAGCTTCGTCGACCACGGGCTGTGCCTGCGGGAGTCAACCGACAAGGGCATGCAGCTTGTATTCCCCTCCTACTTCAAGCGCGAGCGGCCCGAGCTGACCGGTTCCCCGGCGGTGCTGGTGAGTTACGAGTTCACCGGTGCGCTCGATGAGATCTACGCCACGCTGGTGGTGCGGCTGCACCAAACCAGGGCCTTTGACAACGACAAGCTCTGGCGCTTCGCCGTCGACTTCAAGACGCCTGCCGGCAAGACCGTCGGGTTAAAGATGACCAAGAAGGGCGAGGCGAAGGCGGAGATCGCCGTCTACTGCCAGCCCGGCATACCCGACGATACGAAAGTCACGTTCATCAAGTACGTCCACGAGCACTTGGAAGTGCGGGGCGAAGACGTCACACGGCTGCGGCACTATGTGTGCCCTCATTGTGATACTCCTGTTGCAAACCGCAAGGTTGCCATGGAGCGCTTGGGCCGCGGGCTCAAGGACATTGTTTGCGTCGGTTGTGAGAAGCGCGTACCGCTGTGGGACTTGATCGAAGACAAATTCGCCTCCGAGGAATTCCGGGAGCGGGTGCGCCTGCTGCAAGAGCAGTCTCAGACGGGCATCGACAACGAGAGCCGCGAGTTGATCCTGGTCGGCCACGCGTTCGCTATCGCCGGCGAGGCGGGGCAGATCTTTCGGCCGACGCCGAACAGCGACTGGGGCATCGACGGCGAGATCGAGCTCAAGGACTACAAGGGGAAGGCCAGCGGGAAGCGTGTTTACCTGCAGCTCAAGTCGGGTGATTCGTACACCTACAAGCGTAAGGGAGACGACGCCGAGATTTTCGGTGTCAAGAAAGCCCGCCATGCCGCCTACTGGCAACAGCAGGCCTACCCGGTGATGTTGGTCATCCGCACCTCCGACAAAGACATCCGGTGGATGAACGTGAGTGAGTATCTGCGGGAGAAAAGCAAAGGCCGCAAGACCCCCGCCCGCCAAATCGTCTTCGACGGCGAGCCCTTCACGGCCCTCAACCTTCAACTGATGCGCGACAAGGTGCTTCCCCCGCGGGCGTGAGGGCGTGGCGGACCGGCGCTGGGTGGAGTTTAGATTTCCTGCGCCCCTCCAGGGCTCCTGACCCTTATGCGGTTGCGTACCCCCGGCTGAAGCCGGGGGCTATTGTCCTGGGTCCGCTTTGCGGACGGTGGTTGGTTTGGGTTCCCGTGAGTGTTGAGGGGTCGCCTTGTTCGGGGAGGCTTGGGGGTTCCTTGATACTGGCCTGGGGCGCGAGCCCCAGGTGGCAGCACCCTCAGAAAACGCCCCGAAATCAATAGGGGTTGGGTACCCGTACCCGGGGTTGGCACCCCGGCTGGCATTAAGGCGCCGCTGCGCGGCTTGGGCGGGCGCAGGGACCCGCCCCTACACTCGCGAAACTGGCGCGGCGTGGTGCGTGATTCGTGAGGCGGTGGTGCGAGCACGGAAAGACGTCGACCCGGAGGTCGACGCTGCCGGCCGGGAGGCTCCGCGCCACGTGAGGCGTGAACCGTGACTCGTCAAGCGTGAGTCGGCCTGTGTCGCCAGGCGGACCAGCACGGGAACGACGCGGAGGAATGATCCGCAGATTACACCGATTCTCACAGACAAAAGCCAAGGCCTGGGCCCGAAGGAAATCTGTGTGAATCTGTGCAATCTGTGGAGGATCGCAGGACCACGGACGGATCGGAACAAGGCATGGCCAAGCATCGACATGAGTGTCGATGCGGCAGACGTAGGCGTCCGCGCCACACCTACAAACACAAAAAGGCCCGCCCTTGCGGGCGGGCCTTGCTGCTCAGGCGACACTAACGATGGTCGGTACCGTTAGTCGCCGCTGATCCCCACCAGTTCTTGATCCGCTTGCTTGGCGGCATGAGAACCGTTGTGGCCGTTCGTGCCATTGCCGTTCCCGTTGCCATTCCCGTTACCGCCGATCTGCACCAGACTCGGCTTGGGCGGCTCTTTGAGTACCTGCTCGCGGTACATCGTCATGAGCCGCTCCTGCTCCTCTTTCGAGAGGATTTGTTTCTTCTTCTCGGACATCGGCACTTCGCCCTTGGCCTTCGCTTCGGCCGCCTTGCGGTCGCGCTCGATCATCTTCTCCTCGCGCGCGTTCGCCGGGCCCTCGTACTGCTGTGCCTGGCGGGCGGCGTGCTCGGCGTTGACGTCCAAGTAACCGCCGACGGCGATCTCCTCGACCTTCTTGTTGCCGGCGTAGATGCTGTGGCGGCCGTGCTGCTCGTACCACTCGCTCAGCGAGGCGGTCATGTGAATCTTCTCGATGATGTTCCGCCAGCCGACACCCGTATTGTAGGCGCAGAAGGAGATCTCACCCTCCTGCGTGCCGTAAGGAATGATGCACATCTCCGTACGGCGGAAGTCGTAGTTGAAGAGATCCTGGAACCACATGCCGGCGACGAACAGGAAGTTCCACTCATCGTTTCGCCGCCCGACGCCCTTGCCGTAGTTCGTCCCCGACAGCCCGAACGACTTGTCGAACTTCTTGAGCAGCGCGAACAGGCTGAAGCTGTCCGGTGCCTTATCCGGACTGTAGTTCTTGAGTAACGCCAGCCCCATCTGCAGGTTGCTCACCCAGGGCTTGCGGGCGCTGTCGGTGATCTTGCGAATGTCCTGCACAAACTGCGGCACGTTGATGAACTCGGCCACGGGCGCCATCTCTTTGGTCTGCTTGTTGATCATGAGCGCCGTGCCCACGCCGCAGTTCGGGTGGCAGCCGCAGCTCACCTGTCCCCAAATGGCGTCGGGACCGTGCGCGATGTCGGCCGCGTCGGCGAACGAGCTCATCACCGAAATCGGGAACCAATCGCGGGTGGGCTCTGTGATGCCGACCTGGTCTTTGACGTCGCGCGCCAGGTGCGACAGCGTGTAGCGTTGTTTCAGGCGCCGGTCGTCGGTAATCAGCTCGTCGCGTCCGGTGAAGGAAACCGGCTGGAAAGCGATGAAGGCGATTTTGCCGGGGTTGTCCATCGCGAACTGGATGATCGGCCCGACCTCTTCGTTGTTGACGTTGTTGACCAGCGTCGTAACGAGAACGATCTCGGTGCCGGCCGAATGCATGTTCTCGATCGCCTTGAGCTTCACGTCGAACAGGTTGCCGACCTGGCGGTGCGAGTTGGGCTCGTTGCCGACCCCGTCAAACTGCAGATAGGCGTAGCGCATGCCCGCATCGGCGGCGCGCTCGGCGAACTCGCGGCTCTTGGCGAACTCGATGCCGTTGGTCGCCGCCTGCACGCTGTTGTATCCGATCTCACGCGCGTAACGGACGGCTTTCAGGAAGTACGGCGACATGGTGGGCTCGCCGCCGGAGAACTGCACCGACATTTGACGCCGCGGCTTGATCTGCAGCGAGTTGTCGAGCACCAGCTTAATCTCGTCCCACTCGAGCTCGTGGACGAAGCCAACCTGGTTGGCGTCCATGAAGCAGGGGTCGCACATCATGTTGCAGCGGTTGGTCAGATCGACCGTCAGCACCGAGCCGCGGCCGAACTTGACCGTGCTGCTGCCGTGGTTGTGCAGGTCGCGGTCGTTGTGCGCGCGGATGTCACGGCCGGGGAAGTTCGACTCAATGTGCTCGAGGAACTTCGAATCAATGGCCATGAGGTCTTCGACACGGCCGTGCGTCGGGCACTCCTTGATCATCCAGATCTGGTCGTCGCGCTCGACGATGGTGGCCTTGATCTCGCCGACCTTCTGGTTCCGAAGAACGTTGTAGTCGACGTCGCCGTTGATGATTTGGTCCCGCGCTTCGACCACGCACTTGGGGCAGAGCGAATCCGTCTGACGCGGCCAGCCTAGCGGCGGCTTGCTCTTCTCCCACGTCTTGAGGACGGGTTTCTCCGACCAGTTGGGGGTGAACGCCTTGTTGGGCTCAAACTTGCGGTCTAGGAACTGAATCGTATTCCAAAGGCCCTTGGCGGCCTTGGTAACACCTTTTTCGACATACTTTACGGGTCTTAGCATGGGGTCTGATTGCCTCCGATCGATCTAGAGCCGCGCCGCGTGCTTTCGTGTCGGCTTGTATTCGCCGGTCTTCGGAGCGAACGCAGGGTCGGGCGCAGCAGTACACCTGTCCTTGGGCTCAGGGTAGGGCACATCCCTGTCAGAGTACTAATAGAAACCATTGAATGGTCGGATTCGGGGTCTGTACGGCAATTAGCGTAATCGAACGGAAACGCTGGGTATCGAGCGGCCCCCGCTTTCTCGGGGAGTCAGAACGTAAGTGATTGTTAACAAAAGGGTTGATGGTGTAACTACCAAGAGAATTGGGAGGCAGATCGGGGCTTGACGTTGGCTGCTTGGCGGTTCCGGTTGCTGGCCGGGCTGGGTGCCGGGGCGGGAGGCGGAAGGCAGCTACGGCCGTTGCCGAACGCCGTCTGAGCGCGTAGGGTCGTAGATACCTTATTATCAACAAGTCACGTGACGTCCGAGGATATCAAGGCCCTGGCGGAGCAGGCCGGTTTCGACTTGGCCGGGGTGGCTTCGGTCGAGCCGACCGTTGAGTCTCTGTTCTATCCCAAGTGGCTCGATTTGGGCTATGCGGGCACGATGGAGTACCTCAAGGGCCGCCGTGGCGAGATGCGGGCCGACCCGTGCACGCTGTTGCCCAGTGCTAAGTCACTGATTTGTTTAGGGTTGATCTATCACACACCCGAGCCACTGACCACCGAGGTGGATTTTGAAGCCGAGTTCGCCAACCGTGGCTGGGTTTCGCGCTACGCCTGGGGCGAGGACTACCACCGGGTGGTCAAAGACAAGCTGCGCCGGCTGGTCGAGCTGGTGAGCGAGCGCGCTGGGGCGTTCGAGTACAAGCTGTGCGTCGATACGTCGCCGCTGCTCGAGCGCGCCTACGCCCACCACGCGGGCCTGGGCTGGATCGGCAAGAACACCTGCTTGATCAACGAGCAACTCGGCTCGTGGTTCTTCCTGGGTGAGATTCTCACATCGCTCGAAATCACGCCCGACGAGCCCGCGCCGTTTCGCTGCGGCACGTGCACCCGTTGTATCGAGGCGTGTCCGACGGACGCGATCGTCGCGGTGGATGGGCCAGATGGGCCGCCGGATGGCCCTGAATGGGCGCTCGACTCGACCCAATGCATCTCGTATTGGACGATCGAGCTGCGCGGGGCGATCCCCGAGGAGCACCGCGCCGCTGCTGGGCCGCACCTGTTCGGCTGCGACATTTGCCAGGACGTGTGCCCGTGGAACGGGCGCGCCGCCGTCACAGAGGCGGAGGAGTTCCAGCCGAAGAACATGCTGCCGCCGCTGGACGAGCTGGCCGCGCTCAGCGAAGACGAGTTCAACGAGCGCTTCGCCGGTTCGCCCATCGAGCGCGCCCGCTATGGCGGCTTTCTTCGCAACGTCGCGGTGGCCATGGGCAACAGCGGCAACCGTGACTTCTTGCCGCTGCTCGAACGGCTGAAGGAGTCGCCCGACCCTGTGGTACGGGAGCATGCGGAGTGGGCGATCCACGAGCTACAAGGTACAAGCTGAGGGCGATGGCGGACCCGCCGACCCGGTCACGCCGCCTCGGCAACACCCAGCAAGCACAGACAAACCGTAATCACCCCTGCACGTAATCGCATAGCGCCCATCATTGTAGACCCACTCGTAACGTACGGATCACGGCCAAGAGCGTCGCGGCGGCTAGTGCTGATCCGGGTGTCAACTCCGGGACCATCCGAACACTTGAGAATGGGTTTCGTTTGGAGATGCCCGACTGCAGGGGCGGGCCTGAAGAGAGGGTTAAACGCGACGGGAAAGAGGAAAACCGTTGCAGCGCAGCTCCCGATTGGCTATCCTAGCCGTGCCGGGACGCCAAAATGGCAACCCTGGCCTCACGAGGTTTTTTTATGACACTGAACCGCTTTGCCGCTGGACTTGTGTCTCTTGCAGTTCTTGCCCCCGCCGTTTGGGCGCAGCCGATCGCGCCCGTCGCCGGCGGCGCTGAACGGGCCGATGGCGTCGTCTATAAGGTGCTTGCAACGAACAAGACCAAGACGATCGAGAAGGAGATGAACGAGGCCGCCGCAGCCGGCTACGAATTCTCCGCCACGATGACCGGCCCCACTCTAGGGGGCAAAGAGGTCGTCGTTGTGATGAGCAAGCGCGCGAACGCTTCGCCGGACCAGCGCAACGAATACAGGCTGCTCGCCACCAGCAAGACTTCAACCATGCAGAAGGAGCTGCGGGAGGCAGGCGCCGAGGGGTTTCGCTACCGCGGACAATCCGTTGCCGAGACTTCGTTCGGAGGCCAAGAGGTTGTCGTTATCCTTCAGCGCGAAACGGGGGGTCCCGCTAAAACCTACGCCTACCAGTTACGGGCCACGAAACGAACCAAGACGATGGAGAAGGAGCTCAACCAAGCCGGCGACGAGGGCTTTCGGCTGATGGGTCTTACAGTTTCGAAGACGACTTTCGGGGGACAGGAAGTGGTTTCGATTTTGATGCGTGCCGGCAACCAGTAGCTTTCGGTTTTCCATATCCCGATCAGAGCCGCGACGGACGGGATGGAATGTGCGTGAGCCGTTGGACGGTTAACGCATTGAGTCGCGGGCACGGCATGCCGTGCCCCTACATGGCAGACCGAAACGTAACCGTACTTGCGAAACACACAATTGAGGTACAGGTCCGGGTTACGGCGTGGACCGCGTGAGGTAGAATCTTCGCTAGAGGCATGGAAAGGTGAACCTGGTAAAGCACACCCAGCCG